>JBKHIN010000380.1:0-3287 GCA_046538635.1 Alphaproteobacteria bacterium | reverse complement strand
TCCACCAGCGACAAATGGCCCTCATGCAGCGCGCCCATGGTGGGCACGAAGCCGATGCGCGCCCCCTCGCGCCGCCAGCCGGAAACCGTTTCGCGCAGGTCCGCCACGGTGCGCACCAAAGGCAGCTTGTATGTCCCGCAATCAACCGCCATGACCTCTGCTCCCGCAAGCCACAGCTTAACCGCCGGATGCGGCCGCGCAAGCCTCCCTTCGCACCTGCAAAATGGCTGACTTGCGGTGGATGCGGGTTAGGCCATATAGGGAAACCATGAGCACCATGAAAGTTACCGGCCGCGCGCAGGAATTGCGCGCCGCCATCGCCTCCGCCCATCTCGAGGATGAAACCCGGGTTCAGGAACGCCTCATGCCGCTGGCCCGGCTGGGGCCGGAAGAGCGCCGGGTAACCGGGGAACGGGCGCGCAAGCTGGTCGAGGCCGTGCGCAAGGGCCGCCGGCCCAGGGGCGGCATCGATGCCTTTTTGCAGGAATACGACCTTTCGAACGAGGAGGGCGTGCTGCTGATGTGCCTGGCGGAGGCGCTGCTGCGCATCCCCGATGCGGACACCGCCGACGAGCTTATCAAGGACAAGATCGGCGGCGCCGACTGGAAGCGCCATCTGGGCCATTCGGACTCCGCGCTCGTCAACGCCTCCACCTGGGGGCTGATGCTCACGGGCCGCGTGGTGCGCCTGGGCGAACTGGCCGAGGGCGACTGGGAGCGGATCCTGGGCCGCCTGGTTTCCCGCTCGGGCGAACCCATCATCCGCTCCGCCGTCTATTACGCCATGCGCATCATGGGCCGGCAGTTCGTCCTGGGACGGACCATCAAGGAAGCGCTGCGCGAAGCCCGGCCGGAGCACGAGCGCGGCGTGCGCCATTCCTTCGACATGCTGGGCGAGGCGGCGCGCACCATGGCCGACGCCGATCGCTATTTCGAAAATTACGCGAATGCGGTGGACACCGTGGCGGCGGCCTATCCGGCCAAACAAGGCGAGTCCATCTACGACCGCCCCAGCATCTCCGTGAAACTGTCCGCGCTTCATCCGCGCTATGAGGAATTCCAGCGCGGCCGCGTGATGAGCGAACTGAAAGAGCGCCTCACCGGCCTGGTGCTGCGGGCGAAGGCGGCGCATGTCGGCCTCTCGGTGGATTCGGAGGAGGCCGACACGCTCGAATTGTCGCTGGATCTGTTCGAGGAAATCTGGACCTCGCCGGAGGTGGACGCCTGGGAGGGCTTCGGCCCCGTGGTGCAGGCCTATCAGAAGCGCGGCCTGCCGGTCATCGACTGGCTCGGCGAACTGGCCGCGCAGCACGGCAGGCGCATTCCCCTGCGCCTGGTCAAGGGCGCTTACTGGGATACGGAGATCAAGCTGCATCAATTGCTGGGCGCGGAGGGCTATCCCGTCTTTACACGGAAGGTGGCCAGCGACGTCGCCTATCTCGCCTGCGCCCGCCGGCTTCTGGAGCATACGGACCGCTTCTACCCGCAGTTCGCCACTCACAACGCCCACACCGTGGCGGCGATCACGGCGCTTGCCGGTCCGGATACGGAATATGAGTTCCAGCGCCTGCACGGCATGGGCCAGCCGCTCTATGACGAGGTGCTGGAAGGCGGCATCGGCCCGCGCGTGCCGCTGCGCATCTATGCGCCGGTGGGCAGCCATGAAGATCTGCTGGCCTATCTGGTGCGCCGCCTGCTGGAAAACGGCGCCAACAGTTCCTTCGTGCACCGCCTGGCGAACGACCAGGCGCCGGTGGAGGACATCATCGCCGATCCGGTGGAGACGCTGGAACGGATCGGGCCGAGTCCCCATCCGCGCATTCCGTTGCCGGAGAATATCTATGGCGACCGCAAGAACGCCATCGGCCCGGTGCTCACCGATCCCCATGTGCGCGGGCCCCTGCTGGAAAAGGTGCAGGCGGAGGTGTCCAAGCCGCTCGAGGCCGGGGCCGTCATCGGCGGGAAGCGCCTTTCGCCCGGAAAGGCGGGGCTGGTGCGCACCATGCGCGATCCGTCCGACCGGCGCCGCGTGGTGGGCACGGTGGCCGAGGCCGACGAGAACATGGTGGACGAGGCGCTCACCATCGCCACGAAGGCGCAGGAGGCCTGGGACGCGCGCGGCGGCGCGGCGCGCGCCGAAATTCTGGAGAAGGCCGCCGATCTCTACGAGGACGATCTGCCGCGCCTGATCGCGCTGTGCGTGCGCGAGGCGGGCAAGAGCGTGCCCAACGCCCTGGCCGATGTGCGCGAGGCCATCGACTTTCTGCGCTATTACGCCAAACGGGCTCGGGAGGAGTTCGAGGAACCCATGCTCATGCCCGGCCCCACGGGCGAGCAGGATACATTGTCCCTGCACGGACGGGGTGTGTTCGCCTGCATCTCGCCGTGGAACTTTCCCACGGCCATTTTTACCGGGCAGGTCACGGCGGCGCTGGCGGCGGGCAATGCGGTCATTGCCAAGCCCGCCGAACAAACGCCGCTCTGCGCCCATGCCTGCGTGGAACTGATGCACCGGGCGGGCGTGCCGGGGGAAGTGCTGCATTTCCTCCCCGGTGAGGGCGAGACGGTGGGCGCGGCCTTGACGAAGGACCCGCGCGTGGACGGCGTCGCCTTTACCGGCGGCACGGATACGGCGCGCATCATCAACCGGACACTGGCGTCGCGCGAGGGACCGATTCCTGTACTGATTGCCGAAACCGGCGGTCAGAACGCCCTGATCGTCGATTCCAGCGCCCTGCCGGAACAGGTGACCGTGGACGTGCTGACGGGCGCCTTCGACAGTGCGGGCCAGCGCTGTTCGGCCCTGCGCGTGCTCTATGTGCAGGACGATGTGGCGGACGGGATGATCGAGATGATCGCGGGCGCGATGAAGGAATTGCGCATCGGCGATCCCATGAACATCTCCACCGATGTCGGGCCGGTCATTGATCGCGAAGCGCTGGAAACGCTGGAGCGCCACGCGGACAGCATCACCAGGCGGGGCCGGCTGATCCATCGCTGCACCCTGCCGGAAGAGTGCGCACACGGAACGTTCTTCCCGCCGCTGGCCGTGGAAATCGACCGGCTGGACATGCTGGAGCGCGAGGTGTTCGGCCCCATCCTGCACATCATCCGCTATTCCTCCGACCGGCTGGACGAGGTGATCGACGCCATCAACGCCACCGGCTACGGCCTGACGCTGGGCATTCACAGCCGCATCGAGGACAGGGCGGAATATATCGCACGGCGCGTCCATGTGGGCAACGCCTATGTGAACCGCAACCAGATCGGCGCGGTGGTGGGCGTGC
>JBKHIN010000100.1:0-8673 GCA_046538635.1 Alphaproteobacteria bacterium | reverse complement strand
CATGAGGGGTCAGTAATTCTCGTCGAAGGGGTTGCGGCCGGGTTCGGCCGTGCCGGGCTCCGTTCCGGGCTCGCCGGGCGTGCCGTACTCGTCCTGATAGGTGCCCTCGCCGGGCTGGTAAATGCCTTCCTCGCCGTAATAACCTTCTTCCGGTCCCCGGCGTTCCATACGGTCCTCGTCCATCGCGCACCCTGCGAGACCGGATGCGCCCAGCATCAGCGCAACGAGAACGGCCGGGCCCCCGGCCTTGACGCGATCCATGAACATCATCGCCTCCTTCGCTTGCAATGGCGTCAACCCTAACGCTGCCCTCGTAAACAGGGTTTCACCATTGCCCGCCGTCCCGGGCGGCGGGAGGCCGTGCGCGCCGCATGCGGGCCATGCCGTCCGGCTGCGGAATTTCCGCAGCCGCGCGCGAGCGCCGTTTCTCAATATTCGTCGTTCCCGCCGATTTCGTCTCCGGGTCCGGCCCCGGCGTCACCGCCATAAATGCCGTCGCCGTAGATTTCGTCGAAGCCCGGGCCGATTTCGTCCTCATAGACACCGTCGAAGCCGGGGCCGATGTCGTCGTCATAGAGCCCCTCATCGTAACCGGGGCCCACCTGGTCCCCGAAGACGCCGGGTTCGTTTTCATATACTTCGGGCTCGCCGTAAACGCCGGGGCCGGCGGGCTCTTCGAACACGGGCTCACGCTCGAAATCCTCCGTCGCGCAGCCTGCGAGCCCCGCCGCACCCGACAGAAACGCAGCGAGAAGAACGGGCGCCCCCGCCCTGATCCGGCTCGTGAACATACGGTTTCCTTTCCAGTGATGGGATTGGCCCGGCGCTAACGCGGGCCGCCGGCGGCGTGTTCCGCCTTTTGCCCGTGTCAAATCCGGACGCGGAACCGCAGAAGGACGGGAAGCGGCGTTTCGTCCGATTGCGGAAATATCTTCGCGTTGCGCCCGCCGGCAACCGGTGGCGCTCCGGCGCCGTGGAGCCCGGCGTCAGGGCGGCTCGCCGAGAGGCGGCTCGCCGATGGGCGGAAGGGGCGGCCGCTGAATGTTGAGCAGGCTGACTTCGTTTTTCGGGCCGCCCGGATAGAATCTCTGTCCGCCGATGGCGTCCCCATAAAAACCGGCTTCGTCCACGCCGTCGGCGAACAACCCGGGTTCGTAAAAGCGCTCGCCGGCGGCCTGTCTGCGCCGGATATTGGCGGTGAGGGGATCGAAATAATCATATTCCCGCACGGTCAGGTCCTGCGCGGCAGGTTCCTCGCGGCGTCCCGCGGTCTCGGCCGTGGCACAAGCGGCAAGCATGGATGCGCCCAGGAAAAGGGCTGCGAGACGCGCGGGCGCTCCGCCCCGGATCGGGTTTGCGAACATGACCGCTGCCTTTCTGCACACACATATCGATGCCGCGCTAACGCCGGGCGCAGGGCAGGGTTTCACAAAATCATCCGGAGACGACGGAAAGATCGGTTTGCCCGGCGGGGGAGGGGGCGGCCGCATTCGCCGCGAAGCCGGGGCGGGCAGGGCTCGCGCCCGGGGGAAAGAGCGCCCGTGCACCGGTCCCGGGCAGTTACCGGTTCAGCCCTTGTGGCCGTCCGAGTCGTCTTCGAAGGCTTCCATCGCCGCCTTTCATTGGCTTTAACAGCATATTAACGCGCGTCGGCGGGTGCGTTTCCGGCAGGCGAGAACGGTTGGTACAGGAGAGGTACTATCCGGGTGAGAGCGCGGGCAGGATGTGCGTGTAGAGCACATCCACGGCCCGGTGCATGTCCCGGTTCATGCCCGCCGTCGTGACCACGACGAGATCATGCGCCGGCGCCACGAGAATATGCTGCCCGCCATGGCCGAGGGCGCCGTAAACGCGCTGCGCTGCGCCGTCGCGGCGGACCGGTTCCAGGATCCACCACCAGTAGCCGTAGCCGGTGGCGCGGTGGAAACGGCGTTTCTTGAACCTCACATGTGCGCGCGTGGACTCCCGGACCCACGCCTCCGGCACGATCTGCCGTTCTCCCCATTTCCCCCCGCGCAGATAGAGGAGGCCGAATTTCGCCATGTCGCGCGCTGAAAGGGAAAGGCCGCCGCCGGTGTGGGGATGCCCTTCCGCATTCCGTAACCAGCGCCGCGCGGTGATGCCCATCGGGACGAACAGATATTTGTCCGCGTAGGAATCGGCGTGCAGGCCCGTGCGCTGTTTCAGCATGCTGGACATCAGGATGACGGCGCCGGAATCATATTGAAAGCGCGTTCCCGGCCGGGCTTCCATGGGCCGGTTCAGACGGTGGGCGTCGGCGCGGGCGCAAGCTGCGCGGCGGCGGGGAAGGCGAAGAGCAGGCCCGCGCCAGCGATGCGGGCCGCCCTTTGCCGAAGGCGCTTTCGGGCACGCAAATGCATTCGATTCCTCCCGCAGCCGTGTTGAACCGGGTGACGGGGTCACCGGTGTTCGGGGACAGGGGTGACCTTGCCCCGGTTAGCGGAGCACCCGACAAGGTGCATTTGGTGAATCGGGGAGGCAAGGATGACCGGGCCCCGCCCGGCACACGCCACAACGAGAGCACTCCTGACTCCGGCCCCGCGCATGGTTGTGCCGCCGGTCGATTCTCGCGCTCCTGCGTAGGGGTTTTCTCAAGTATATAATCGCCGTGGCGCCCTGTTGCGGAACAGACACAGAACACGGGCCGATTCCGCCTGTGCGCTCAAGGGGTTCGTTTTGCGGTTGCCGATCGGAACAAACTGTGTACATTGAGGGCGATTGCAAGGCAAGGGGCTCTTGTGAAATAAGGAGACAGCGCCATGTCACAGGCCGCATTACGCCTCGTCGAGAAGGATTCCATGGACAAGAACAAGGCATTGGACGCCGCGCTCGCCCAGATCGACCGCGCGTTCGGCAAGGGCTCCGTGATGAAGCTGGGCCAGCGGGAAGTACAGGAGATCGCGTCGATTTCGACGGGTTCGCTGGGCCTCGACATTGCGCTCGGCATCGGCGGCCTGCCGCGCGGCCGGGTTGCGGAGATTTTCGGGCCCGAATCGTCCGGGAAAACCACCCTCGCGCTCCATGTGGTGGCCGAGGCCCAGCGCGCGGGCGGCATCGCGGCGTTCGTCGATGCCGAACACGCGCTCGATCCGGTCTACGCCAAGAAGCTGGGCGTGGATGTGGACGAACTGCTGATTTCCCAGCCCGATACCGGCGAGCAGGCGCTGGAAATCGCCGACACGCTGGTCCGCTCCGGGGCGGTGGATGTGCTGGTGGTCGATTCGGTCGCCGCGCTCACGCCGCGCGCCGAACTGGAAGGCGAAATGGGCGACAGCCTGCCGGGCCTGCAGGCCCGGCTGATGAGCCAGGCCCTGCGCAAGCTGACGGCGTCCATCTCCAAGTCCCACTGCCTGGTCATCTTCATCAACCAGATCCGCATGAAGATCGGCGTCATGTTCGGCAGCCCGGAAACCACCACCGGCGGCAATGCGCTCAAGTTCTATTCCTCCGTGCGCCTCGACATCCGCCGCATCGGCGCCATCAAGGACCGCGACGAGGTGGTCGGCAACCAGACTCGTGTGAAAGTGGTCAAGAACAAGCTCGCCCCGCCCTTCAAGCAGGTGGAGTTCGACATCATGTATGGCGAGGGCATATCCAAGACGGGGGAAGTGCTCGATCTGGGCGTGAAGGCCGGTGTGGTCGAAAAGTCGGGCTCCTGGTTCTCCCATGACAGCCAGCGTATTGGCCAGGGAAGGGAGAATGCCAAGACCTTCCTGAAGGAAAATCCCGACATCGCCCAAAAGATCGAACGCGCCGTCCGCCAGAATGCCGGGTTGCTCGCCGATGAACTCATGCTGGTGGGCGAGGACAAAGAGGAGGACGGCGGGGAGGCGCCCAAGGCCAAAAAGGCCTGAGCGGCGGCCCTCACGGGCCTGCCCCGCGGCGGCGTACCGCGGGTTTGCCGGGGCCTCTTTCCGGACGAAACCGCGGCCTCTTGTCTTCCGGCGCGCCTGCCGCTACGTCCTGCTTTCCGGTTCCGGACGGGGCCGGGCCGGGATTTGCGGGCCCGGGGCGCCCGCCGGCGCCTGCCCTCCGGTTCCCGAAAACGGGTAAAATGAGGCTGCCATGATGAGCCTGAACGAAATTCGCGCCGCTTTCCTGCGCTTTTTCGAGCGCGAGGGCCATGAAGCCGTGCCCTCGGGTCCGCTGGTGCCGCGCAACGATCCCACGCTGCTGTTCACCAATGCCGGCATGGTGCCCTTCAAAAACGTGTTCACCGGCGCCGAGAAGCGGCCCTATACGCGCGCGGTTTCCGCGCAGAAATGCGTCCGCGCCGGCGGCAAGCACAACGATCTCGACAATGTGGGCTATACGGCGCGCCACCATACCTTCTTCGAAATGCTGGGGAATTTCTCCTTCGGCGACTATTTCAAGGAAGAAGCCATTGATCTGGCCTGGCGGCTGATCACGCGCGAATTCGCCATTTCCCCCGAACGTCTGCTCGTTACCGTCCATGCGGAGGACGAGGAGGCGGCCGCGCTCTGGCGCAAGGTGGCCGGCCTGCCCGAGGACAGAATCATCCGTATCGGGACGTCCGACAATTTCTGGAGCATGGGCGATACCGGGCCGTGCGGTCCGTGTTCGGAGATTTTTTTCGACCACGGCCCGGAAATCCCCGGCGGCCCGCCCGGCAGCCCGGACGAGGACGGCGACCGCTTCGTGGAAATCTGGAATCTCGTCTTCATGCAGTTCGAGCAGCTCGCCTCGGGCGAGCGGGTGGCGTTGCCCAAACCGTCCATCGACACCGGCATGGGGCTGGAGCGCATCGGCGCCGTGCTCCAGGGTACGCACGACAATTACGACACGGACCTGTTCCGCAAGCTGATCGCCACCTCGGTGGAGGCCACGGGCACGCCGGCCGAAGGCGCGCACCGCGCCAGCCACCGGGTGATCGCCGATCACCTGCGCGCCTCCGGGTTCCTGATCGCCGACGGCATTCTGCCCTCCAACGAGGGCCGCGGCTATGTGCTGCGCCGGATCATGCGCCGCGGCATGCGTCACGCCCATCTTCTGGGGGCGGAGGAACCGCTGATGCACCGGCTGGTTCCCGCCCTGATCACCGAAATGGGCGAGGCCTATCCCGAACTGCACCGCGCCCGGCCCCTGATCACCGAAACGCTGAAGCTGGAGGAGACTCGCTTCCGCCGCACGCTCGAACGCGGCCTGAAGCTGCTGGAGGAGGAGACAGGGAAGCTTGGCGGGGCCAGGGAACTTCCGGGCGAGGTCGCCTTCCGCCTCTATGACACCTATGGCTTCCCCTTCGATCTGACGGAGGACGCGCTGCGCGCCAGGGGCATTGGCGTGGATCGCGCCGGGTTCGAAAAGGCAATGGCCCGCCAGCGCGAAGAGGCGCGCAAGGCCTGGGCGGGTTCCGGCGAGGCGGCGACGGAGGAAATCTGGTTCGCCCTGCACGAGCGCCTGGGCGCCACGGACTTTCTGGGCTACGCCACGGAGCGCGCCGACGGCTCGGTAACGGCGCTCGTCGCCGATGGCGCGGAGATCCCCTCCGCCGGCCAGGGTCAGGAGGCGGCGCTCATCGCCAATCAAACGCCTTTCTACGCGGAATCGGGCGGCCAGGTGGGCGACACGGGCACGCTCACCGGTCCGCACGGCGTGTTTGAGGTTACCGACACCCAGAAGAAGGCGGACGGGCTATTCGTTCATCTGGGTACGGTAAAAGAGGGCGAGATCCGGGTGGGCGATACGGTGGACATGAGGGTGGACAGCGCCCGCCGAAGCCGCATTCGCGCCAATCATTCGGCGACCCATCTGCTGCACGAAGCCCTGCGGCGCACGCTGGGCGAGCATGTCACCCAGAAGGGCTCGCTCGTGGCCCCCGACCGCCTGCGCTTCGACATCAGCCACCCCAAGCCGCTGACGGCCGGGGAAATCGAGCAGGTCGAGGCCGAGGTCAACCGCCGGATCCGCGAGAACACGGAAACCTGCACCCGCTTCATGACGCCGGACGAGGCGATGGAGGCGGGCGCGCTGGCGCTCTTCGGCGAGAAATACGGCGATGAAGTCCGGGTGCTGATCATTCCGGAGGGCGACGGTAATCAGGAGGCGGAGGGCAGCGAGGCTCCGCCCTTTTCCGTCGAACTGTGCGGCGGCACTCATGTGCGCCGCACCGGCGATATCGCGCTGTTCAAGATCGTGGCCGAGAGCGCCGTTTCCGCAGGCGTGCGCCGCATCGAGGCGCTCACCGGCCAGGCGGCCCTCGATTATCTGAATGACGAGGAGCACCTGCTGCAGGAGGCGGCCTCGGTCCTCAAGACTCCGCCCACGGAACTCCCGGCCCGGCTTGAGGCGCTGGTCAGGGAGCGGCGCAAGCTGGAACGCGAACTGGCCGATGCCCGCAAGGCCGCTGCGCTCGGCGGCGGCGCGGGGGCGCAAACGGGCTCCGATATCCGCGAGGCGGGCGGCATCAGGCTGATCGCCCGGCGTCTCGACGGCATCGAGGGCAAGGACCTGCCGGGCCTGGTGGACGACGCCAAGAAACGGCTGGGGTCGGGCGTCGCCGCCTTCGTCAGCGTCTCGAACGGCAAGCCCGCCCTCATCGTAGGCGTGACCGACGATCTCACCGGCCGGTTCGACGCCGTTGAATTGGTGCGCGCGGCGGCCGGGGTGATGGGCGGCAAGGGCGGCGGCGGGCGCCCGGACATGGCCCGCGCGGGCGGCGCGGATCCGTCCAGAAGCGAGGCGGCGCTGGAAGAGATCGCCCGGCGCATCGAGGCCCAGGCGGCTCCGGAGGTCAGTAACCAGTAATCAGAGGTCAGAAGGAGAAGAGAGAGGAGAGGAACGAGAAGCGGGATAGATTTACACTTCGGTGTCTCGCTTCTCTTCATTCGCTCGTCGGGCGGGGACAATCTGACCTCTGACCTCTGACCTCTGAATCACCCCATCGCCTTCCGGAAATTCTCGTCCACCTTGTCGAGGAAGCCGGTGGTAGACAGCCAGGCCTGTTCATCCCCGATCAGGAGTGCGAGGTCCTTGGTCATGAAGCCGGACTCCACCGTATCGATGACCGTTTTCTCCAGCGTGTGCGCGAAGCCGGTCAGATCCCGGTTGCCGTCCAGCTTGCCGCGATGGGCGAGGCCCCGCGTCCAGGCGAAAATGGAAGCGATGGAATTGGTGCTGGTTTCCTCCCCGCGCTGGTGTGCCCGGTAATGGCGCGTCACCGTGCCATGCGCCGCTTCGGCTTCCACCACATCGCCGTCGGGGGTCATCAGAACGCTGGTCATCATGCCCAGCGAACCGAAACCCTGCGCCACCGTGTCCGATTGCACGTCGCCGTCGTAGTTCTTGCAGGCCCACACGAAACCGCCGCTCCATTTCAGCGCCGCGGCCACCATGTCGTCGATCAGCCGGTGCTCATAGGTGAGGCCCTGCGCCTTGAACCGGTCGGCGAACTCGTGGTCGAAAACCTCCTGGAACAGGTCCTTGAAACGCCCGTCATAGGCCTTGAGAATGGTATTCTTCGTAGACAGATAAACCGGCCAGCCGCGCTCGAGCGCGAAATTCATGCAGGCGCGGGCGAAATTCCGGATCGATTCATCCAGATTGTACATGGCCATCGCCACGCCGCCGCCCGGAAAGTCGAACACCTCGTGCTCGATGGTGTTGCCGTCCTCTCCCTCGAAGGTCAGGGTCAGCTTGCCCTTGCCGGGAACCACGAAATCCGTGGCCCGGTACTGGTCGCCATAGGCGTGACGGCCGATGACGATGGGTTCCGTCCATCCCGGCACCAGGCGCGGCACATTGCGGCAGATAATCGGCTCACGGAACACCGTGCCGTTGAGAATGTTCCTTATGGTGCCGTTCGGCGAACGCCACATCTTCTTCAGGCCGAATTCCTCCACCCGCGCCTCGTCCGGGGTAATGGTGGCGCATTTCACGCCCACGCCGTAACGCCTGATGGCCTGTGCTGCGTCCACGGTAATCTGGTCGTCCGTGGCGTCGCGGCTCTGGATGCTGAGGTCGTAATATTTCAGGTCGATATCGAGATAGGGATGGATGAGCTTTTCCTTGATCAGCGCCCAAATGATTCGGGTCATCTCGTCGCCGTCCAGTTCGACGACCGGGTTGTCCACCTTGATTTTGCTCATACCGTTCTCCGCTTCTCCGCTGCCCTTGGCCTGACTGTTTTTGCGCCTTCGTGCCCGGCGTCCCCCGGGCGGCACGGCACTGGCGCCCGGAATCCGAAGGCCGAATGCGGCCGGGCCGTGCTATAGCATTTGCGGCAGGGCCTGGTAAGCGCAGCCCCTTGCCGCAGCAGAGAGACGTACGGGCTGGATCAGACATGGCGGGAACCGACAGAACGCGCACATCCATCACCGGGGGCCCGTGCGTCATTCTCGTCGAGCCGCAGTTGGGCGAGAATATCGGCGCCACCGCGCGCGCCATGCTCAATTTCGGCCTGACCGATCTGCGGCTGGTGCGCCCGCGCGACGGCTGGCCCAATGAAAAGGCCACGGCCATGGCGGCCGGTGCGGCCTCCGTGGTCGAAACTGCCCGGCTTTACGCGGAAACGGCGGAGGCGGTCGCCGATCTCCATTTCGTGCTGGCGTCCACCGCGCGCGACCGGTTCATGGTGAAACCGGTGCTGACGCCGGAGGAAGCGGCCCGCCGCCTGCGCGAGATTGACTCCAGGGG
>JBKHIN010000379.1:0-3300 GCA_046538635.1 Alphaproteobacteria bacterium | reverse complement strand
GCTGCTTTCGGATCTTGCGGAACTGGCCGCCCAGCCGGAACCCCAGGCGGCGTGAGGCATTGCGATTTGCGATTGGAGGGGAACAAGGTTGAACTCTCTTATCTTCCCCTTGGCGGGGAAGAAAGCAATTTCAACGGCTTAGACGGAGCCGCGACAGCGGTTCCGGCTAAACGTTAGAAATTGCAAGATGGGGGGACAGCTTCCCGGTACGGCGTTCCCCCCTCTGGCAAAATCAAGCACTTAGCCTTCGCTTCGCTGCGGCTAAGTACATGATTTTGCTTTCTCCCCCACAAAGGGGGGAGATGGGTGTAGACGGATTTTCAGGCAGGGGGAATTAGGCCATGAGCGAACAGGTGCGCCGGGTGCGCATAAATTTCCGGGGGCTGGAAGTCGCCACCAGCGTGATCGCGCTCGCGGCCGCCGTCTGGTTCCTGACCTACGCCAGCGAACTGCTGATCCCGCTCGCTATCGCCGTGCTCATCTGGACGCTGATCAATGCCCTGTCCGGCGCCATCTCGCGCCTGGGCGTGGGCCGGCTGCGCCCGCCCCAATGGTTGAGCATGATCGTGGCGCTGCTGCTGGTCTCCGGCGGTCTGGCGCTGGTGGGCGACATCATCTCCGACAGCGCCCAGCAAATCGTTGACGAGGCTCCGGCCTATGAGGCCACGATCAATAAATATCTGGCCGACATCGCGGAGTTTTCAGGGATCGATCTGGGCGCCGATCTGCGCGGACTGATTTCGCAGTTGAGCCTCAGTGAAATGGTCACCGGGGCGGCGGCGGGCCTGAGCAGCCTGGTGGGCAATACCGCCATCATCCTCATCTATCTGCTCTTCCTCTTTCTCGAACAGGGCGTGTTCCCGATGAAGCTGGCCGCCCTGGTCAAGGAGGAAACCCGGCAGGGCGAAATGCGCGCCATACTGCACCAGATTTCGGGTCTCATTCAGCGTTACATCCGCGTCAAGACCATCCTCAGCCTGTTTACCGCGGCCATCAGCTATGCGGTGCTGATCTGGTTCGAGGTGAAGTTCGCCGGGTTCTGGGCGCTGTTGATCTTCATCCTGAATTATATCCCCACCGTGGGCTCGACGCTGGGTGCCGTACTGCCCTCGCTTCAGGTGCTGGTGCAGTTCGGCGATCCGGTCAAATTCGGGCTCGTGCTCGCCATTCTCGGCCTGTTCCCGCAATTCACGATCGGCAACATTATCGAGCCGCGCTTCATGGGCCGTTCGCTCAATCTCAGCCCGTTCGTCATCATCCTGTCGCTGGCGGTGTGGGGTTTCATGTGGGGCGTGGCGGGGCTGTTCCTGGCCGTGCCGCTGACGGTCATCCTGATGATCATCTGCAGCCACTTCGGGCCCACGCGCTGGCTCGCCATTCTGCTGTCGCGGGACGGGCAGATCGCCGAGCCGCCGTCGCCGGATGTGCGCTAATGAACCGTCCGGCCCGGCCGTTCCGGGCGCAGCGTTCCGCACCGCTGAACGACGGCCAGCACGTTGTCTCCGGGCCCTGCCGTCAGCGTGCGGAAGCGGGGATAGATTTCCACCGGACGGGCGGTCTGTGAGCAGGTGACCGGGCGCGCGCGCAGCGATTGCGCCGCGGAATTCAGTACACGGCCGGCCGCTTCGGCGCCGGTCTCCGGAAACAGCAGCCAGAATGCGCCCGGCGGGGCGTCCGAAACCATCACGCCCGCGGGCATGAGCGCGCTCAGCCGCCGCGCCGCCGCTTTCCGGAAGCCCTCCTCCGCGCCCCCGGCACGCGCGCCGGAGAAGGTCATCTCGAACTGCGCGAGGCAGACCCGGGCGGCATGGTGAGAGGCCAGAAGGGTCTCCAGATGGGTGCGCGCAAAGGGATTGGAAAAAATGCCCTCCGTTGAGCCCGCGGCCTGCGGTTCGGCGTGCATGAAAGCGTGGCTCAGGGCCTGCTTCAGGCGCGTATGCAGGACGGCGTCGCGCACCCAGCGGCGCAGGCTTTCGGCTCCGGCGGGCCCGGCGCTGACCGTCACGCCGTGGCGGGCGAGGCCGCTCATGTCGGTTTGGCCGGGGGCGGTGACCGCCAGCACCGGCAGGCCGTTCAACCGCGGGTGCATTTTCATGGCGGCGAGGAGCGTCCGGTATTCCCCGGCGCATTCCCCGCCCGTGACGATCATGGCGTCGAACGCCGAGGCGCCCAGAAGCTCCGCAGCCGCGCCCGGCGCCGGGGCCCAGGCGACGCGGACGCCGTCCTGTTCGAGCGCCTCTCGCGCCGCGGAGACTTCTCCGCCCGGCGGGCCGGCCAGCAACAGGGAAACGCCACCATCCGCGGAGGGTGCGCGCGGTTCTTCCGCTTGCGGATTAAAGCACTGTAACGAATGGTTCCGGCGCTCCCATTCGCGGAACAGGGCGCCGAGACCGGTCTGAAAGGCGAGGGAAAAATCTTGCACGTGCGGTACCCGTCCGGTTCTGTGCTATGCGGATGGCGCTGTGCTACGACAGCCAGTGCTGACACGTAATTAAACGAGTGCGCGCATAACGCAAGCGTGCTCCCGAAGTAATGCAACCGGGAGGTGTGAGTTGGCGGACAGCATGGATGTTCCTCTTGCGGCAGACCTTTCCGGGCAGGTCGCGCTGGTCACCGGGGCGAGCAGCGGGCTGGGCGCGCGCTTCGCCCGCGTGCTCACGGCCGCCCGGGCGCGGGTCGTGCTGACGGCCCGCCGGACGGAGCGTCTGGAAAAACTGCGCGAGGAAATCGAGAGCGCAGGGGGCAGCGCCTGCGCCCTGCCGCTTGACGTGACCGATCCGCAAAGCGTTGCCGGTACCGTCGCGCGGGCTGAGCGGGAATTCGGCCCCGTGACCATTCTGGTCAACAATGCCGGCATGAACGTGGAAGGGCGCGCGGTCGATCTGGCGGTCGGGGACTATGACCGCATCATGGACACGAATGTGCGCGGCGCGTTTCTGATGGCGCGCGAGGTGGCCCGGTCCATGATCGGCCGCGGGGAGGGCGGACAGATCGTCAATATCGCCTCCATCGGTGCGCAGAAGGTGCTGCCCGGTCTCGCCGCCTACTGCATGTCCAAGGCGGCCGTCGTGATGATGACACAGGCGCTGGCGCGCGAATGGGCGCGCCACGGCATCAATGTCAACGCCATCTGCCCCGGATACATCCTTACGGAAATCAACGAGCACTGGTTCGCCGGCGAAGGCGGGGAGAAGCAGAAGAAGCGTTTTCCCCGCCGCCGGGTGGGGACGCCGTCCGATCTGGACGGCGCCCTTCTGTTGCTGGCCGCGCCGCAGAACCGGTTCATTACCGGTTCGGTGG
>JBKHIN010000378.1:0-3303 GCA_046538635.1 Alphaproteobacteria bacterium | reverse complement strand
GCGGCCGGCGTTCGCGGCCCCGTAAACGAATCACCGTTCACATTCGAATCACTGGAGGAAGAGATGAACGCCAGGCGAGGCATCATTTCCGGACTGATCATGGCGGCCGCCGTCGCGGCGCTGCCGGCCGGGGGGCCCGACACCGCGCAGGCCCTCGGCACGGAGACCGAAAAGGTCAGAAAGACCGTGGTGAAATTCAGCGACCTGAACCTGCACACCGAGAAGGACGCGAAAAAGCTCCTGGGGCGGATCAAGCGCGCCGCCGTGCGCGTGTGCGGCGGCAACAGCGGCACGCCGCGCGCCTATGTGCGCCGGAGCCGCGCCTCCTACCGCAAATGCGTGAAGGACTCCGAAAGCCGCGCGCGCGACACACTGATCGCCAATCTGGGCAACCGCGCGAAGAACGCCCTCACGGAGGGCGACCTGGAGAAAGCGGACGACATGCACCGGCGCGCGCTCACCCTCCACAAGGTGCTGGAGCAAAAGGAAAAAATGGCCGTGCACCTGGACAAGCTGAGCGAAATCGCCGTGATGCGCGGCGACTTCGGCGGCGCGGAATCCTGGCGCGAGCAGGCCTTCACCCTCAACGAGGAGCTGGGCCGCCGGGACCGGGCGCTCGCCGATCTCGACAAGCTGGGCTGGATAGCCGCGGAACGGGGCGACATGGAGGCGGCGCGGACCCATTACCGGCGGGCCCTCGCCCTGAGCGCCGAATTGCACCGCACGGACGATATGGCCAGACACATCCGTAATCTGGGCATCATCGAATGGAGGGAAGGCAAATACGAAACGGCCGAAGCCCTGCACCGCAGTTCGCTGGCGCTTTATCAGAACACGGGCGACCGGGAAGGCGTGGCCCGCAGCCTCGCGGACCTGGCCCAGCTCGCCCGCAGCCGGGGAAACAACGAGGCCGCGGAGGAATATCACCACAACGCCCTCTCCCTGCATTCCGAGCTGGGCCGCAAGCGGCAGATGGTCATTCAGCACGCCAATCTGTGGCCGCTGGCGCTGGAGCAGAACCGGTTCGACGAGGCGGAAGTGCATCTGCAACAGGCCGTCCGGCTGGCCCGGGAAGCGGGCATGACGAACGAACTGTCCGCATTGGGCGAGGAGCAGGTGGGGCTGCTCCGCCTGGCGCGGGGGCGGCCGTCCGAAGCCTGCGCCGCGTGGGGCCGGGCGCACGCCATCTACAAGCAGATCGGCAAGGAAGCCGAAACGGCCCGCGTGCGCGACATGATGCGCGACAAGAAATGCCCGGCGGACGGGCAGCAGGACCCGTCCCTGACGGCGGCCCTGCAGCTTGATCTTCATACTGAGGAGCAAGGCCGTTGACGTCCTGAAACCGGCGCTTCCGCGGGAGACGGGAGCGCCGGATGCCGGTCTGTCCGGGCGAGCGGAACGGCGGCTCAGCCGGAGCCGCCGCCGGCCACGGCCCGGCGGAGGGCGGCCCACATCCCTCGCGTTTTCAGGGTGTGGCGCCATTCGCGCATGGCGGCCCTGTTGGCATGCGGATAGCTGCGCAACAGCGGCCGCCGCCGCCCGAGAAAATCGCACAGGCCCGGCCAGTCGGCCCTGTCCACATCCCAGACCAGCAGGTCCTCCTCGCGGCCGCGGAAATAGTTCCGCACCGCCTCATTGTGCGCATGGTACGCCTCGAGGAATCGGGAATGCGCCGCCGTGGGGCCGTCCGTTCCGCACAGGAACAACAGAGGGGCCACGTTGATCTCCGGGAAATGGCGTTTCACGCTGCCCTGCCAGGCGTCCGGATCGCGCACGGTCAGAATGAACTTCGAGCCCGGAAAGGCCTCGTCGGCTTCGCGGTAGAGCGCCATCCAGGGAAAGTCCTCGAAGGCGTCATATTCCCCGCAGCGGGGCAGCGCCAGCGCGGCAAGCTTTTCCCGGGTCACCGGCGGCTCGACCCACGGCCGGCCCGGCCGGTTGATGTTGACGCCGCGCTGGACGCGGTAGCCCAGAATCTGGAGCGCCCTGCCCAGCGAACTCGTGCCCGTCTTGGGAAAGCCGATCCCGAACACTTTCGGCCGTTTCATCCCGCCTCCCGAACAGCAACCCGGCCCGAGCCTAGGCCGGAACGGGGCGGGAGACAATCGGAGGGTTTGCACAAAGGCGCGTCAGTTCATCTGGAAGCGGCGGCGCAGGACCACCAGGAACAGGAACAGCAGCACCAGCACGCCCAGGCTGTGCGCCGTGCCGATCATCTGCAGGGTGAGCAGGCCGCTCTTGCATGTGCCGCCCGCGGCCGTGAATTCCGGATGGCAGAAATAGGGCTTTGCCCACTCCGCCGCATAGCGCCTGTAGAATTCGGACCAGACGGAAAAGGGCCGCGTGGTCTGCTGCACGGCGAACTGCCAGATGCTGCCGTCCCCCAGCCTGGCGAGGGGCGGAAGCCGCCCGCCGTTTTCGAAGGCGGCATAGGCGAACACCATTGCAGGCTGCCAGGCCGCGAGCCAGAAAAGACTGCGGGTGAGGCTGCGCCCGAAATCGGAAACCAGCCAGTAGAGGATGAGGAACGCGCGCTCCAGCAGGGGCACGTCGCAGCGGTTCAGGCGCGCGGACAGCTCATGCCCGAAGAACAGGGATTCCTCCGTACGCGACCGGTTTTCCTCCATCGCCAGTTTGAGGGTGCGGTAGTCCCGCTCCAGATCTTCCGTACCCGCGTCCATTTGCATGCGCAGGCGGGAGCGGCGGAAGGGCTGAATGGGGATGAGGGAAAAGCGGAACCATTCACGCGGACGGCGGAGGAAAAACGGCCAGTAGAGTTGGAAGGCGAACCACAAGAGCCGGAAAGGCCAGATGAACGTGAAGGCGATGTTTTCGATCCGTCTGCGGAGGGGCGTGTTTTCCCTGTCTGATTTTGTCAGGCGCGGCCACGGCGCCCGGCCCCGGTGGCGGCGGAAGCGCGCGCCGTGAAAGGTCATGTCGGGGTGCAGTTGCGCATTCTGGAACTGCACGCGGCCCCGGAAGTCCACGCCGCGGAAACTTACCCCGCTGCCGAACCGGCGGTTGATGAAGACTGCGTCACTATGGAAGGTCGCGCTTTCTGTCGTGGCTTCTTCTGTCGGACCTTCGGTCGTGCCCTCGAAGGTTCCATCGTTTATCAGCGCCCAGTTCTTCGACGGTTCGCGGCCGAATTCGTCCAGTTCCAGCGCGGCGGAAAAATCCGCCGTTTCGTAAAAATGGCACCCGGCACAGATGATCCATCCCGAAATCACGGCATTCCGGAACGAGACGGGGCGGAAAAACGTTACGCTTTTAAAGACGGCCCGGCCCTGAAAGCGCGCGCCC
>JBKHIN010000099.1:0-8698 GCA_046538635.1 Alphaproteobacteria bacterium | reverse complement strand
ATCAGATCAAGATGATCGAGATCAAGCTGTCGCAAGGGGCGAAACCGGGTCACGGCGGCGTGCTCCCCGCCCGGAAGATCACGCGCGAGATTGCCCGGGCCCGCGGCGTCCCCAGGAACGAGGACTGCGTCTCCCCCGCCGCCCATTCCACCTTCTCCACGCCCGTCGAATTCGCCGAATTCGTGCAGCGCCTGCGGGAGCTGTCGGGCGGCAAGCCGGTGGGCTTCAAACTGTGCATCGGCCGGCGGCACGAATTCCTGGCGTTGCTGAAGGCGTTCATGGAAACCGGGATATATCCCGATTTCATCGTCGTGGACGGCAAGGAAGGGGGCACCGGCGCGGCTCCCATCGAATTTCTCAATCATGTGGGCATGCCGCTCCATGAGGGGCTGAGCTTCGTGCACAACGCGCTGGTGGGTACGGATCTGCGCTCCCGCATCCGCGTGGCGGCGGCGGGCAAGATCGTGTCCGCCTTCGATATGGCGCACAGTTTCGCCCTCGGCGCCGACTGGTGCAACGCGGGCCGGGCCTTCATGTTCACGCTGGGCTGCATTCAGGCCCAGAAATGCCACACCAATAATTGCCCGGTGGGCGTGACCACGACCAATCCCTGGCGCGAACGGGCGCTGGTCGTCGATGAAAAGGCCGAACGGGTGGCCCGCTTCCAGCGCTCGACGCTCGAAGCCTTCGCGGAACTCGTCGCCGCGGCAGGCCTCGACAAGCCCAGCAAGATCACGCCCGCCATTCTCCACCAGCGCATCGAGGAGCAAACGGGCTCCACCGATCTCACCGGTTTCGGCGAGCGCCTCGCCCCCGGCGAACTGCTGGAGGGCACGAAGGACGAGGAATTCGCCCGCGCCTGGCGGGTCGCCCAGGCGGCCAGTTTCGAGCCGGACATGTGAATGTCATTCGGCCGGGGCGCCGCGCGGCTCCGCGACCGGGCGCAGCGCCGTGTCCGCCTTCGGCGCCCCGGAAAGGGCGATATCCTTCAGCGTCGTGCCGCCCAGCGCCTCCATCATGGCCTGCTCCGCGCCCTCATAAAGCCGGTCCGTGGACGGCTCGGCAATCACCTGCGCGCTGGGAAGGCGCTGCCAGCCCGAATAGGCGCGCACGGCGGTGAGCAGATCGGCGACCCTGACCGACTCCCAGGGCCGCGCCGGAAGGAAGGAGGGCGGGTCCCCGTCGGTACGGCGCAGAAAGCCGCATTTCTCCAGAACACCCACCACCTCCTCGATGGCGGGAACCGGCGTTTCGAGCGTCTGGGCCAGGTTCCCCGTGCTCATGGGCTTGTCGCCGCGGTAGAAACTGCGCCCGACGGCGCCTGCCACCAGCAGGGAGAGGCGCTCCTTCATGCGTATGCTGATCCTGATCGCCTGGCGCCCTTTCAGGGCATATTCCGGATGCTGATCGTAGAACGAGATGCTCGCGCCCAGGAACAGCACCAGCCAGGACAGGTACAGCCACACCATGAACACGATGGGCGTGGCGAAGCCCGCATAGATGGTCATATAGGTAGAGGAAGAGGCGATGAAGGCGGCGAAGAACCAGCCCATCGCATTCCACAGAATGCCCGCGATCAGTGCGCCCACAAAGGCCGACTTGATGCGCACGGGCGTGTTCGGGATGAAGGAATAGATGAAGGTGAACGCGGCCACCACGAGAAGCGTGGGCACCAGACGCCTGAACGATTCGAGCAGCCAGCCGAGGGGCTCTATGGTGGACACGCTCTCCACCATTTCCGTGCTGAGCACGGAAGCGATGGCGCCCAGCGATGCGAAAATCAGGGTGGGGCCGATGATGATGACGCTCAGATAGTCCCGCACCCTCTGAAGCCAGTTGCGCTCCTCCGTCGTATGCCAGACATAGTTGAAGGCCCGCTCGATCTTCTGCATCAAAATGATGACCGTGTAGAAGAGCACGCCGAAACCGACGAAGCCCAGCACCCCGACCCTCGTGTTGTCCACAAAGCCGATGACCTGGGAGGTGATTTCCTGAGATTTCTCGGGCCCCAGCGGCTGAAGCATGTTGAGCAGAAAGGGCTCGATCTGGTTGTGGACCCCGAAGCCCTTGAGCACGGAAAAGCTGATGGCCAGGAGCGGCACCAGGGAAAGCAGGGTCGTATAGACCAGGCTCATGGCCCAGAGGGTCAACTGGCCCTCCGACAGGTCCGCGAACACGCCGCGCCCCAGGCGCATGATCCTTACGCCCGCCCGCCGCCACCAGGGCCCGCCTGCGGAACCCGGCTGGTACATCAGGTTCGTCATGCGGTTCCAGAATTCCACGATACGGACCCGCAAATGTGCGCTCGGCTGATTGGTCATGCCCGACTTCCCGCTCTTCGCTTCCCGCCCCGGTTCGTCCGGGCGAAGGATATTCCTCCCATATCATCATATGGCTCAACACCCATCCGCATGGCAGGTTCCGGCAGGGACGCTGCGGCGGCCGATGGCGTGAGGCGGCAGCCATGAAAAATACGCGGCTGCCGCCCGGCAACCGCGCAGGTGCTGTAGTGAAGGGTTACGGTCTTGCGCCCTCAGCGCCGGCGGGAGGCGCGGCGCGCAAGCCTATTTCACCTTGTCATAGGCCTCGGCGAAGCCCTTTAGGGAGATATTGACCTCGATCTCCTGCCGGCTGAGATCCTGGAAGCTGAGGACCAGTTTCTCGCCTTTCCGGAATTTCTCGAGAAGATCGGCGGGCATGGGCTGGCCCGCATAGCAGCCATTGTTGTCACAGGTCTGCAGCGGCACGGTGAGCGGCTTTTCCTTGCCGACGGCCACGCTCATGCCCGGCGGCAGATAGAGGCCCAGCGGCGCGTGCAGCATCATCACGGGCTTGCGCGTCTTGGGCGGCACGCGGATGGTGATGGCCGCCAGCAATTGCCCCGTATTCGCCAGCACCACGCGCTTATTGGCGGCGCAGTTCGGCTTTGAGTCGCGCGAAGCGCTGGTGCACTGGGCCCTCCAGCCCTGCTCCCGGGTCTCGGCCGTGGTCTGCTGTGGCCCCTTCGCCGCCTCCGTCTTCGGATTGGTGGCCGCTCCCGAAGGTGCGGCGAGAAGCACCGCACCCAGTACTGACGCCGCAAGAACTGATTTAGCCATGGAATTTGCCTCGATAATCAAAGAACAGGACGAATACGGGCTCCCCATCGTTGAGCCGGAGATTGACCCCCGATTTGGAGTGTCGCCGTGCCTCCGTTGTAAGCGCCCCATGATAGTGTTGCTATGGGCAAAATGCATCAGCGCGAAAATTCAGGCGCTTCCCCGGAGTCCCGGCCATTGAGGACCGTTGCGACAGGAGTGGATCATGACCCGTACACAGGCCGTCTTCCTTTGCGAACTTACGGGCTTCGTGAACCCGGCCATCGCCAGACGGCTGCAGGACAGGGGCGCGGCCGTGACGGGCGCCGATCCGGCCCTGCCGGAGGACGGCGACCATGAGGGCGTGCCCGTTCTGGGCTGGGCCTCGCCGGCAACGCTCATCCGGCGCGCCGCCGAACGGATGGGACGCCTGGACGCCGCGATCATTTCGCCCGCCATGCCCGCGCCCAGAACGCCGGTCGAGGAGATCGATGCCGACACCCTGCGCCCTTATTTCGAGCGCATCGCCATCGCCTCCCTCGCCTTCGCGGCCGAGGCGGCGAAGGTGATGCGCGCGCAGAAATCCGGACGGATTGTCTTCGGTTCCTCCGCCGGGCCCATCGGCGGCATTCCGGGGGCCGCGCCCTATGCGGCGGCGCGGGCGGCGGTCAATGGCGCGGTGCGCACGCTGGCGCTGGAACTGGCGGCCGACAACATCACCGTGAACGCCGTCGCCGCCAATTTCATCCAGACCGAGACCTATTACCCGAAGGCGCTGCTGGACGACCCGGCCAAGCGGGAAAAACTGCTGGGCAAGGTCCCGGCGCGGCGGCTGGGCGACGCGGAGGAAGTGGCGGAACTGGTGGAATTCCTTGCGCTGGGCCGCGCCACCTTCCTCACGGGGCAGGTGATCCCCATCGCGGGCGGCTGGTGCTGAGAACAGTCAGCGGGCCAGCATGCCGGACAGCCGGCCCGCGATGATTTCCCCGGCCTCGCGCACGATGCGGGCAACGAGTTCGGCGCAGGTGGGGATGTCGTGGATCAGCCCCTGCACCTGGCCCGCCGACCAGACGCCGTAGTCGGGATCGCCCTCCTCGAAGACCACCCTGCCGCGCTTGCCCGAAACCAGGTGGGCGATGTCGTCGATGGTGGCGCCCTCGCGCTCCTTCGCAACCACTTCCCCGCTGACGGCATTCTTCGCCACGCGCGCCGTATTGCGCAGAGTGCGGAAGATCAGCTCCGTGGCGCGCTCGTCATTGGCGACAATCTGCTGTTTGACCGCCTCATGGACCGGCGCCTCAGCCGTGCACATGAAGCGCGTGCCCATATTGATGCCGTCCGCGCCCAGCGCCAGCGCCGCCACCATGCCGCGGGCGTCGCCGAAGCCGCCCGAGGCAATGATGGGTATGGTAACCTTCTCCGCCGCAGCGGGAATGAGGATCAGGCCGGGCACGTCGTCCTCGCCCGGGTGGCCCGCGCATTCGAAGCCGTCGATGGAAATGGCGTCCACGCCCAGCGATTGCGCCTTCACGGCATGGCGCACCGCCGTGCATTTGTGGATGATCCTTGTGCCGGCCTTCTGGAATTCGCCGATATGTTCCTGCGGATTGTAGCCCGCCGTCTCCACGATCTTGATGCCCGCCTCGATGATCGCCTGGCGGTATTCCGCATAAGGAGGAGGATTGAGGGCGGGCAGGATGGTGAGGTTGACGCCGAAGGGCTTGTCCGTCATCTCCCGGCAGCGGGCGATTTCTCGGGTGAGCGCTTCAGGCGTGGGCTGGGTCAACGCCGTGAGGAACCCGAGCGCCCCCGCGTTGGCTACCGCCGCCACCAGTTCGGCGGTGCCCACCCATTGCATGCCGCCCTGCACGATGGGATGTTCGACGCCGAATTCTTCCGTGAACCGCGTTTTCAGCATGCGTACCTCCAACTCCCGCGCCTGCGATCCATGACGCGCGAAGCAATGGTACAGAGCAATTCGAGGAGGCGGCAAGGGCCGGCCGGAAGCTTCGCAGGCTGACGTAGCGGAACGCCCGTCTTCGGCAGGAAACGGTCTCACCCGCCTGCCGCGAGTGCCTCCCGCAGGCCGGGAAACCAGGTGGTTTCGATATTAAGCTGGCCTTCGAGCCCCGCCTCCCGATGGACGGAAGCCTCAATCCATTCGGGCGAGATGGCCATGCTGCGCAAGGCGCCCCGGGAGGGATATTCCACCAGCGCCACCTCGTCCCAGAGCGGTTCGCAGTGGCCCAATGAAAGATGGGTGACGTCGCCGGCGAACAGAACGCGGCCGCCGTAATTGCTCAGGATTTTCGCAACGGCATCGCCGTAAAGCTGATAGGCCTCGCGCCCGCTCAACTTCGTGTCCCGGCCGTCCCTATACTCGGCCCTCTCACGGAATTTGAGCAGGTTGACCATGACGATGGGGCCGTCCGGTCCCGGATCGCTCATGGCCGTTGCCTGCGCCTCATCCGGCCAGACGGCGTTGACGACTTCCATGCGCATACTCAGTCCCCATCCTTTTTGCCCGTTTCCACCATCTTGAAGGCTTCCTTGGCGAATGCCTCTTCGTCGAGCTGTTTCTTCAGGCGTTCGGCCGCATCATAGGGAACCTTGATGCCCCGGTCCACGGCCGGGCGGGCGCGGATCCGGTCGATCCAGCGCTTCAGGTGAGGAAACGGTTCGATGTCGATGCCCGACCATTTGTATGAGCGCACCCACGACCAGTGGGCGATGTCGGCGATGGAATAGTCCCCGGCGAGATATTCATGGTCCTTAAGCTGATGGTCCAGCACGCCGAACAGACGCGCCGATTCGCTCTGATAACGGTCGATGGCGGGCTGGACCTTTTCGGGATAGTAGCGGAACCACACATTGCACTGGCCCATCATGGGGCCGATATGGCCCATCTGGAACATCAGCCATTGGATGACTCGCGAGCGGCCTTTTTCATCTGTGGGCAGAAGCTTGCCCGTCTTCTCGGCGAGATAAATCAGAATGGCGCCGGATTCGAAAATCGGAAAGTCGCCGTTTCCGCGGTCCACGATGGCCGGGATACGGGCCTGGGGACTGATTTTCACGAATTCCGGTTTCTTCTGCTCGCCCGCCCGCAAATCAATGTCGTGCACCTCATAGGGCAGTTCCAGTTCCTCGAGGGCGATCGAAATCTTGTAACCGTTGGGCGTGGCGGCGGTGTAAAGGTCGATCATGGCGGGCCTCCTTCCGGGGTGAACGGCAGTCGTGCCCTCCGAGTCCTATCAGAGAGCGGCGCGCGCAGCGTTCACATAAGCGCGTGCTGTGACGGATGACAGGCAGCAGCGGCGGACTTGCCCCTCTCAATATAGCAGCTTTTCCCGGCGGAAGAGGCGCGCCGCGAACAGGAAGGCGAGCAGCGCCGCGAAGCCCGTCGCGGCCACGGAGGTCAGCGCGTGGCTCCACATGACGGGTTCGTTCTGCACCAGCTTGAGCAGCAACGCCGCCTGGCCGAGAATGGGAATGGCCGCCAGCACGGCGGGATTTTCGGGCGGGTTGAACGTCATGATCAGGCTCGGGATCATGGGGATCATGGGCAGGAGGCCCAGATAAATCTGCGCCTCCTTGGTGGAGCGCGTGACGGCGCCGATCGACATTTGCAGCATCACGGCGAACACCATCAGGGGCGCGATCAGCACATAGCCCGCGATCAGGTTCAAGAGCGTGGGCGGCGGCTGCGCCCCCTGCATGCTGCCGGTTACGAGATCAAGGATTACCTTGAACGCCGTCAGGTTGACCGCAAGGATGCCGGCCGTGAACAGCAGCGCCGCCAGCGACTTGCCCCCCAGCAGTTCCCAGCGGTCCATGGGCGCGGTCAGCAGCGGTTCCAGCGAGCCGCGCTCGCGCTCGCCCACGGTGACGTCGATGGCCAGATAGACCGCGCCCATAAACACCATGAACAGGATCAGCGGCGGCATCATGTTGTAGAAGGAACCGGCGACATTGGCGTCGCGGCCCACATTTTCCTCCGCCACCTGAATGGGGCGGATGACCTCCGGCTCCAGCCCCGCCTCGGCGACGCGCCGGACCGCCCGGATGCGGCCGAAATCGCCGACGCGCTCGGAGAGCAGGCCGGCCGTCAGTACGGAAAACGGCCGGTTGCGGTTGACGATCACCTTGACGCCGTAGCGCTCCCTTCCCTCGGCATGGGGCGGGATCGCCAGAATGGCGGCGAAGCGGCCCCGGCGTACGGATTTTTCCTGCGCCTCGGGGTCGTCCGGGGCGGGCTTCAACTCGACCTTGCGCTCTTCCAGATATCCGACCAGGTCAGGCGCATATTCGCCGCCGCTCAGGCCCACGGTGATGGCGCGTTCGGCGTCCGCTTCCGCAAGCTGGCCGCCGCCCGTGGTGGCATTGAGCAGCAGGCCGATCAGCACCGGCCCCAGCAGCGGGAAGATCAGCGAGAGGATGATGCTGCGCACGTCGCGCGTATGGTCGCGCACTTCCTTGCGGAACACCGACCTTATGCGGCGCCGCCAGCCGGTGCGCAAGCCTCTCATTCGGCGGCCTCCCCGGGGGCGCGCGCGGCCTCATTGCCCGCCGCCGCCTCCATGGCGCCCGCATGGGCGGCGAGCATCAGATCCTCGAGCCGGGCCTGGCCGGAGCGGCGCAGCAGGTCTTCCGGCGCCCCCGACATCACCACCCTGCCCGCTGCGATGATCACCAGATGATCGCACAGCTCGGCCACCTCGCTCATGATGTGGCTGGAAATGAGAATGGCCGAGCCCGCTTTTTTCCGCTCACGGATCAGGTCGTGCACGGCGCGGGTGGAGGCGACGTCGAGGCCGTTGGTGGGTTCGTCGAGAATCAGATTGTCCGGATCGTGAACGAGCGCACGGGCGAGCGCCACTTTCAGCTCCTGCCCGCGCGAATAGCCCCTGGCCCGGCGGTCGGCGAAATCCTGCATGCCCAGCCGTTCGATGAGCGCCTGAATCCGCTCGCCGAGAGCAGGCTCGGCCAGTCCGTGCAGACTGCCGAAATAGCCGACATGCTCGCGCGCCGTCAGCCGGGGATAGAGGCCGCGCACGTCGGAGAGAATGCCCAGCCGGGACTGCGCCTGCACCCGCTCGCGCACCACGTCGAACCCGTCCACATGGGCCGAGCCCGCATCCGGATCGAGCAGGCCTGCCAGCACCCGGAAGGTGGTGGTCTTGCCCGCCCCGTTATGGCCCACGAGGCCCGTGATGCGGCCGTCCCCGGCCGTGAACGACAGATTGTCCACCGCCAGCGTGCCGCCGAAGGACTTGCACAGACCCGATACTTCGATCACCCCTGCCCCCGGATCCTGTGGATGTTATGCGGGCGGCCGGTCCGGCGCGCGGAAGGCCGACGGTCAGTCTTAACCCCAGCGGCGGCGCAACGCAAAGGGGAGTGAGGGGCAATGTCTCTCGGCCGTTCCAGAGGATAGCGCTCGGGTCACTGCATTGAGCCCAGTTTTGCCAATGCGTTCAGACACGCCACTTTCAGGGGTGGCAGCTCATCAACAATTGTCGCCCAAACCACTTCGGGGTCCAAGTTGTCGTAGCCATGACGGAGTGAAAGCGGCGATCTGGGGCTTTAGAAGGCACGGATTGCGTCCCGCTCGATATGGC
>JBKHIN010000377.1:0-3314 GCA_046538635.1 Alphaproteobacteria bacterium | reverse complement strand
TCTGGTTCTACCATCTCGAACGGGCGAGCGCGGAGGATGCGCTTCCTCAACTCCTCACGAAGACGCTGGAACGCGAATGGCGGGCGCTGGTGCGGCTGGGCGGCGAGGAGCGCATGCAGGCGCTCAACCACTTCCTGTGGACCTTCCGCGACGACGCCTTCCTGCCGCACGGGCTGGCGAATGAGCCGCATGCGGAGCATCAGCCCATTTTGCTCACCACGGGCCCGGGAAATGTGAACGCCGCCCATGCCCTGTTCCTCATCGACGACGCACCCTTTCCCGAACTGGAGGCGGGCGGGGGCGGCTTCGAGCGCTGCGTGCTGTTGTTCAACGGCGCCGATCCGGAAACGCTCGCCCGCGCGCGCGAGCAGTGGAAACAGGCGAAGTCGGCCGGGCTGGAGCTTTCCTACTGGCAGCAGACGCCCCAGGGAAAGTGGGAAAAGCGGGGATAGAACCTCTTCGCTGCGCTTGCCAAGCCGTGCGCATCCCCTCATTCTAAAGGGGTAAACGGGAGGAAGGCGTTAATGCGGTTTGCGATTCCGGGTGCTGCGCTTGCCGCCGCCATGCTCGCGGCCTGCGGCGAAAATGGAGATTATGCCGAACCGTTTGAGGGCTCCGTCAATCTCGAACTCCAGGCGCATACGGAAGAGTTCCGCCCGGAGGTGATCGAGGTCACCGAAGGGGTGCATGTGGCGGTGGGCTTCGCGCTCGCCAATTCGATCCTGATCGAGGGCGAGGACGGCGTCATCATCGTCGACACGACGGAGTCGGGCGAGGCGGCGGAGGAAGTCCTGGCCGAATTCCGCCGCATCACCGGCAAGCCCGTGAAGGCCGTCATCTACACCCATAACCACGCCGATCATATTTTCGGTGCGCGCGTGTTCACCGGCGGCGATCCGTCCATTCCCGTCTACGCCCATGAAACCACCGAACGCCATATCGACCGTTTCGTGAACCTGCTCAACGGGGCCATTTCCGTGCGCAGTGCGCGCATGTTCGGCACCTGGCTGCCGCCGGGCGGCGTGGAGAATGCGGGCATCGGTCCCTTCCTGCGCTTCGACAACGCCAATATGGCGCTGGTGCGTCCCACTCATACGTTCAGCGACCGGCTGGAGGTGGAGATCGCGGGCGTGAAACTGGTGCTGGTCCATGCGCCGGGCGAGACCGACGACCAGCTTTTCGTCTGGCTTCCGGAGAAGCGGGTGCTTCTGCCTGCGGACAATTTCTACCGCGCCTTTCCCAACCTCTATACGATCCGGGGCACGCCCTATCGCGACGTGCGCGAATGGGTGGCGAGCCTCGACAGGATGCGCGCGCTGGAGCCGGAATTCCTGGTGCCCAGCCACTCGCGGCCCCTGAGCGGCAGGGAGAAGGTGACGGAAGCGCTCACCCATTACCGCGACGCCATCCAGTTCGTGCACGATCAGACGGTGCGCGCCATGAACAAGGGGATGACGCCGGACGAGGCGGTGGCCTTCGTGAAGCTGCCCGATCACCTGGCGAACTACCCGTGGCTGCGGCCCTTCTATGGCCGCGTCGCCTGGTCGGTCCGCAACATTTTCAACGGCTATCTGGGCTGGTTCTCGGGCGACGCGGTGGACCTGAACCCGCTGCCGCCGAAGGAACGCGCCCGGCGCTACGCCCGGGCCTTCAAGGCCGCGGCGCCGCTGGAGCAGCAGGCGCGCGCGGCGCTCGATGACGGCGACTATCAGTGGGCGGCGGAACTGGCTACGCACATGACCCATGCGGGTGACAGGACGGCGGGCAGGCGGCTGAAGGCGGAAGCGTTCACCGCCATGGCGGAGCGCACGGTGAACGCCAATGGCCGCAACTACTATCTTTCCCAGGCGGGCGAATTGCGCGGCGATTTCAAAATCACGCAGCAGCCGCGTGCGGTGATTCCGGACAGTTTCATCGACGACTTGCCCGTCGGCAATATCATGTCGGTGATGCCGGTGCGCCTGAAGGCCGAAGAGACGCTGGACATGGAAAAGACGGCGGTCTTCCGCTTCCCCGATGTGGGGGAGGCCTACACCATCCACATCCGCCGGGGCGTGGCCGAATTCAGCGAAGGCGCGGCGGACGGCGCCGGCATCGCCATTACGGCGGACAGCACGGTGTGGAAAGACATTGTCTTCCGCAAGCGGACCTTCCAGGCGGCGGTCGCCTCGGGCGACGTCAAGCTCGAGGGCGGCACGCTGGCGGCGGTGAACTTTTTGCAATTGTTCGAGCAGGGCTGAGGTAACGATGAACGAGAGAAGCAGGAGCGCCCGCCCGCGGTTTCATCTGGCCTTTCCGGTGCATGACCTGGAGGCGGCGCGGCATTTTTACGGCAAGATTCTGGGCTGCACCGAGGGCCGGGCCTCCACGCACTGGGTGGATTTCGATTTTCACGGCCACCAGATCGTGGCCCATCTGGTGCGCGAGCCGGTGGTCACCGACGCCATCAGCCGGGTGGACGGCGATGCCGTGCCGGTGCGCCATTTCGGCCTGATTCTGGAATGGTCCGGGTGGGAAGCGTTGCGCGACCGCCTGCAGGAGGCGGGTGCGCATTTCCTGATCCAGCCGCGCATCCGCTTCGAGGGCGAGCCCGGCGAACAGGCGACCATGTTCGTGCGCGACCCGTCGGGCAATGCGCTGGAGTTCAAGGCCTTCCGCGACGAGGGGCAGATTTTCGCGCGCTGAGGCGCACAGGCGAGGGGAGGAGAGCATGGCGGAACGGACGCCCTTCATCGTGCACTGGACGGAAGTGCAAAGGCCGGACGAGGCGCATTATCCGGGCAGTGACGAACTTATGAGCATCGGCGCCCCGCTGGGCGAGGCGACGGGCCTTCAGGTGCTGGGCATCCATCACGAGACCATCCCGCCCGGGCGGCGCACCTCCTGGCCCCATGCGGAGCGCGACGAGGAGGAATTCGTCTATGTGCTGAAGGGCACGCCGCAGGTGTGGATCGACGGCGAGCTTTTCGATCTGAAGCCCGGCGACGCCGTGGGCTTTCCGAAAGGCACCGGCATCGCCCATACCTTTCTCAACAACTCGGACGAGGACGCCCATGTGCTCGTGGTGGGCGAGAAACTGCGCGGCAAGGTGCATTATCCGCTGCACCCGGAGCGCAACGCCGAAATCGGCGATCAGCACTGGAAAGACGGCCGCCCGGAGCGCCCCCTCGGCCCCCATGACGGCCTGCCGGACAGGCAGCGGGGGTGAGTTTTCTTTTTGGCCCCTTACCCGCCCCGGCTCCCCCCGGCCTTGCGCCGGGGTCCGCCGGGCCGACCTCTCCCGAGGGAGAGGTGAGGAGTGCGCGGACGAAACC
>JBKHIN010000376.1:0-3321 GCA_046538635.1 Alphaproteobacteria bacterium | reverse complement strand
CTTCGAGGGTGACTTGCGTGACCTTCAAGGCCTGCTTCAGGGCAAGATCATGGAGGTGCTGGAACTGGCGGGCGAGGACGACTGGTGGCCCTTCGTCCACGGACTTTTCGCCGACAATATCGTCGTCGAGATGAAGGACGGGAAGCTGATGAGCTACCCGTACACCGTGGACGGCACCGAGGTCACGCTGGGCACGCCTGTGGAGGTGCGCAAGCAATATGTTCCCGTGGAGAACGGGGACATGCGCGAGTCCGGCCGGCTGCGGGAACACGTTCCCGGCATCTTCCTGGAGGCAGATGGGGACCGCTACCGCATACGGATTATCCGGGCCGGACTCTCCGGCAACGGCATTTTCTACCCTGACGGGGTGCTCGAAGCCGCCGTACCGCTGTTCGAGGGGGCGCGCGTCTTCGTCAAGGGCGACCAGCTGCACCTCGCCGGAGGCGGCAAGGATTTCAACAATCTGATCGGCGGCCTGCGCAATGTGGAGTTCGTGGAAGGCGCGAAGCCGGACACGGGCGAGCTGCAGGGCGACCTGATCCTGATCGACGCCGAGGGCGACATCGCCCGCAAGATCCGCGAAGCCTGGGACAAGCAGCTTACGGACCTGTTCGGCTTTTCCATCGACGCGGTGGGCAGGGTCCAGGAGCGCACCAGGGGCGGCAGGCGGATCGCTGAGGCCAGGGAATTCGTCAAGGTCCATTCCGTGGACCTGATCATCGAACCCGGTGCCGGCGGCGCCATCATCAACCTGCTGGAAGCAAAGAGGGAAACCGTCATGAACCGCGAGGAACTGATCGCGCTGCTGGAAGCGAAAGGCGTGCTCACCAAGAAGGACGCCGAAAAGAAGAGCGACGACGACTTGAAAGCGCTGCTCAGGGAATCGGTCAAGTCCGATGATCCGCCCGGGGACGATGAACGGCAGGAACGCCGGAATGTTCGTGAGGGGCGGGAGGAGCGCCGGAACCGCGAGGAAGAGCCCGAGCCCGTCACGCGCGACGAACTGCGCATGGTGGAAGTGCGCGCCTCCATGCGCGAGGCCATTGACGGCTCGAACCTGCCCGCCGCGGCCAAGACCAAACTGAAAAAGCGCTTCGGGGACATGGACCGCTTCACCGAGGCCGACGTCACCGCGGCTATCCAGGAGGAAGCCGATTATCTGGCCGAATTCACCGAAAGCGGCACGGTGCGCGGCCTGGGCGGCAATGGCGGCGTGCGGATCACCGAAAGCCGGTTCGAGAAGGTGGAGGACATGCTCGACGCCTTCTTCGATCCATCGCACAAGGAGCATCGCCACGCCCGTTCCTTCAAGGAGTGCTACGTCCAGATCACGGGCGACTGGCGGGTGACCGGGCGGCTCGCCAACTGCGACCAGGCGCTGATGCGCGAGTCGCTCGACTCCGGTTCCTTCGCGGACGTGCTGGGCGATTCGATCCGCAGGCGGCTGCTCGCCGACTACAATACGCCCAGCCGTTACAGCGTCTGGCGTGAAATGGCCGAGATCGTTTCCGTTACGGATTTCCGCACCAATGAGCGCACCCGCGTGGGCGGCTATGGCGACCTGCCGGACGTGGCGGAGGGGGCCGATTATGCGGCGCTCACTTCCCCGACCGACGAAAAGGCGACCTACGCCGTTTCCAAGCGCGGCGGTCTGGAAGACCTGACCTGGGAGATGATCCGGAACGACGACGTGGGCGTGATCCGGCGTATCCCGACCAATCTCAGCCGGGCGGCCATGCGCACGCTGGCCAAGTTCATCCTCGACTTCGTGGTGGACAACCCGCTCATCTATGACGGCGTGGCCCTTTTCGATGCCGCCCACGACAATCTGGGATCGGACGCGCTGGACGCCGCGTCGCTGGCGGCGGCGCGTCTGCGCATGCTCCAGCAAACGGAACTGGACTCCGGGGACCGGCTGAATATCGGCCCGGTCAATCTGTGGGTGTCCACGGACGGCGAGGAAGCCGCCGTGGACCTGTTCCGCCGCAACACCGAGAACGACCGCAACTTCGTCCAGTCGCTGGCGCTCAACGTGATCACCGTCTGGTACTGGACGGACACGGACGACTGGGCCCTGACGGCGGACAAGATGGACATTCCGCTGATCGAGGTCGGCTTCCTGGACGGCAACGAGGAGCCCGAACTGTTCGTGCAGGACATGCCCGAAGTCGGCTCCGTGTTCAACGCCGACAAGGTCACCTACAAGATCCGGCATGTCTATGGCGGAAACATCATGGATTTCCGCGGCTTCCAGAAGAACGTCGTAGCCTGATGAACTGACGCGGGGTGGCGCAGTTTGGCAGCGCGCCGGGCTCATAACCCGGAGGCCGCCGGTTCAAATCCGGCCCCCGCACCCGTTTCCTTCCGCTGGGGGGACGGGCCTGCCGGAGCCCGACAGGAGCGGGGCGGTTTGTCATGTGGCCGCCCCGTTCCACCGGCCCAATGACCTGAGGAGGAAGTTCTTTGAGCACTCAGAAACCCGCAAAACGCCGTATGGTGATCTATTTCGCCGACGGAGAGCATGAGGTCTCCAACGGCCAGGACCGCCATGTGGCGATCGTCACGGCCGTGCATTCGGAGACCTGCGTAAATCTCTACGTGATCCCCGATCTCGGCGAACCGTATTTCAAGACCTCCGTCCAACTGGCCGACGAACCGCGCCAGCCCGGCCGCTGGGCCTGGGACGAGGAGGGCGGCGGCCGGACATAGAACCGTCCGGGAACGGGCCGTGCCCGGACGCCAGCCCCTCCGGCCGGATCTCGCCTCTCCGGCCGGAGCGGGCGCTCTCAGGAGGCGAATTGAGGCAATAGCGCATGCTGTCGGATTTTCAGTCGATCGTCGATAATCTGGTGCCCGATCCGGGCACGCTGCTGGCCGCGGGCTCCCGCGACCAGGCGATCGATCTCGCCGTGCTGCGCTATTCCACCGACCGCCCGCGCCCGGCGATCGAGGAGGTAACCTCGCCCGGCGGCGAATTCCTGGACCTGCCGCCCGGCTGGGAAACCGATTTCAGTGTGCTGACCGAAGTGCGCAATTCCTCCGGCCTTGAACTGGAGGCGGAGCTGGACCTTACCCTTTCCGGCGTCAAAATCCGCCTGGCCTCGCCGCTCACCGTGGGCGCGATGGCGGAAATTCTCTACACCGTCCGCCACCAGGTAGACGCCGGCCAGGACACGGTGCCGCTCAAGGACCGCGAGGCCGTGTGCTACTGGGCGGCATCCGTGCTCCTGGAGCAAATGGCCACACTCTACGCCGGGCATCGTCAGCCCACCGTGCAGGCCGACAGCGTGGATTTCGACAACAAGTCCCGCGACATGGCGG
>JBKHIN010000098.1:0-8746 GCA_046538635.1 Alphaproteobacteria bacterium | reverse complement strand
AGCCGTAACCGTCCGGCTTCCGCCGAAATGCGAATGCAAATGCCGTTCCCGTCGCCCAGTGGCGGGCCCGCCAGACGCTCTATGACCTGCTTCAGCAAGACAGGGTCACCGGTCACGCGCCGCGGCACGTCGGCCGCTATAACGGAGGCAATGCCGCAGCCGGGCCGGGGCGCTGCATCCGCAAGGGCATTCACCGCCCCGGCGACCAGACGCCGCGGCTCGAACGGTTGGCATGTCACGTTCACTCTCTCCCCTTCGAAGACCAGACAGTCCTGCAGGGCTGCAAGCCGGGACATCAGCGCCCGTCCTGCGGGTGCCGTTTCTCCGGCGGCCCGCGCCAGCCCGGAAAAAAGGGCAGCAAATCCCGGACCAGGGGCTGTCTGAATGATTGACGGCGGCGGCGCGCCATATCGGCGGCGGCACGCGCGGCCGGATGCTGTTCGCGGGCGTTCTTCCGAAGACGCTGGAATGTGCGGAATTCGCTGAGACGGGAAGCGAGACCGGTGAGTTCAGCCCGGCAGAGGGAGAAGATGCGTTCCCGGCGGCGGCCGCGCATATTCTCCCTGAAGGTGACGGGCGTGGCGGCAGCGGTGACGGCAGTGAGACGGCCACCCAGGCGGGACCGGAGGATCCCGCCGGAAAACCGCACGGCGCCAACGAAAGCCATGCTCCACATGCCACGCCACCCGATCGAAATTCACGATACGAACCAGTCGAGGCAGGCAGTTTCGTCCACGATGGTTAATAAGGTCTTTACAGATATGAAGAGGGTTAATTTTTACGCTTCAGGCCAAGCCTGGCTGCCATTGCCCGGTCGAGCAGACGGTCGCCCATCAGGCGCGGCAGGGTCCAGTTCGTCAGCCTTTGCGGGACGAGCAGATAACGGGCTCTGGGCTTTGATACCGTGAGCGCCCTGTGCACCGTCCGCGCGATCTTTTCGGGAGGAAATCCCGCCCTTCCGCGGGCAATGAACCAGTCACTGAACTTCTCCAGGACGGGCCCATAGATCGTATCGGCGTAAATGCTCCGGTCTTCCTCTTCCGCCTTGTCCCAGATGGCTGTGGCGACCGCACCCGGCTCCACCACCACGACATCGATGCCATAGATCATCAGTTCGCGCCGGAAAGCGTCGGATATGGCTTCGAGCGCGTGTTTGGAAGCGGCGTAGGCGCCCAGAAAGGGTGAAACCATCCGCCCCCCGACGGAGCTGATATTCACGATCCGCCCGGGCCTGGCAGGCATCGGCCGGCGGGCGCCCAGCAGCGGCGCGAAGACCTGGGTGACCGAAAGTATCGAAACGGTGTTCACCTCGAGCTGATGCCGGAATTCGTCCGGTGGCAGATGAAGCAGAGGGCCCGGCACGGCAATGCCTGCATTGTTCACGAGACCCGTGAGCGTATCGTCGCCCAGCACGTCCGCGACCCGGTCCCGCGCTTCCGTCACGGCGCCGGCATCGGTGATGTCGAAAATGAGCGGCGTAAAAGCTTCGCCAAGTTCAGCCCGCAGCGCCTGTCCGTCAGCCTCCTTCCGCACGCTTCCGAACACGCGGAATTTTCTTTTGACCAGTTCCCGCGCAACTGCCCGCCCGATGCCGGAGGAAACCCCGGTTACCACTGCCGTTTTCATTCGCTGCCCCTCTTTGCGTGCTCCCGCCGGATCACCGTCGGCGTCCGCGGCCCAGATCCGCAATGATTTCCCTGGCCGCATTATGGCCCGGCGCGCCACTGACGCCCCCGCCCGGATGCGCGCCCGAACCGCACAAATATAATCCGCGCACCGGCATGCGATAGTCGGCATGGCCGAGCGCAGGCCGGGCACTGAACATCTGATCGAGTGACAGGCGGCCATGAAAAATGTCGCCGCCCGTCAGGCCGAATTCCCGCTCCAGGTCGAGCGGGCTGAGGATCTGCCGCCCCAGAACGGCGCCCCTGAAATTGGGCGCATAATGATTAACGGTGTCAATGATTGTATCCGCCGCCTCCTCCCGCCGCTCGTCCCAGCTTTGCCCGTTGGGCAGCTCCGGTGCGAAATGCTGGCAGAACAGGCTTGCCACATGGGCTCCCTCGGGCGCGAGGGTGGAATCCATCGTGGACGGAATCAACATCTCGATGACCGGTTCCCGCGACCAGCCATATGCACGGGCATCCCAATAGGCCCGCTCCAGATAGCCGATGCCGGGGCCGATGATGATGCCCGAACGGTGATGCTCGGCCGCTTCCCTCCCGGGCAGGCAGGAGAAATCCGGCAATTCGGAAAGCGCCACATTCATGCGGAACGTGCCCGAGGCGCAAACCCACCCTTCCATGTGACGGCGGAATTCCGCCTTCAGAGCATTTCCCTCCACCATGCGCGTAAAGAGCAGCTTCGGGTTGACACCGGCGGCGACCGCACGGCTGCGCACGATTTCGCCGCTTTCGAGTTGGACACCCTGCGCCCGGCCCCGTTCGGTCAGCACCCGGCGCACCGGCGAGGAGACGTCGATCTGCACGCCCCGGGAGCGTGCGGAAGACGCCATGGCCTGCGTGATTGCGCCCATCCCGCCGATGGCATGGCCCCAGCGTCCCTTTTTGCCGTTCACTTCGCCAAAGGCATGGTGCAACAGGACATAGGCCGTGCCCGGCGTATCCGGGCTTCCGTAGAAACCGACAATGCCGTCAAAGGCGAAGGCGCCGATGATTTCCGGGCTGACGAACCAACGGTTGAGGAATTCCTTTGCAGACTTGGTGAATAAATCAAGCAGCAATTGCTGTTCGCCGAGGGGAAGGGAATTGAGCAGACCGCCCAGCCGGATGGCGCGCCACAGGCCCTTGAGCCCGCCGCCCGCATTGGGCGGTGTTCGGAGCACCAGGCGGCGCAGGACCTCGGCCGCCCTCTCCAGCGCCTCGTAATAGACGGGCAGTGCCGCCGCGTCTTCGGGCGAAATGCGGGCGACTTCCTCCTGGGCGCGCGCAGGCTCGAAGGGCAGCTTCAGATAGCGGCCAGGCTCCCGCCCCAGCGGCCAGAAATTGGCGATCTCACGTTCGACCACGGTGAGTCCGTGTGCGGCAAGGCCGAGATCGGCAATGACCTTGGGGTTCAGCAGGCTGACAGTGTAGGAGGCCGCCGAATTGCGGAAGCCGGGGTGGAACTCCTCCGTCACCGCCGCGCCGCCCACGACATGACGCCGTTCGAAGATGCGCACCCGGAGTCCGGCGGCAGCCAGATAGGCGGCACAGGTGAGCCCATTATGCCCCGCACCGATGAGGATGACATCGTAGTCCGGCCGGCTCATGGATCGGTCGCTGGCGTACGGTCACGAGCCGCCGCCGGCAGCGCCGCGGCCTGGATACACCTCAATTTCGGCGATGCGGTCTCCCTCGAATCGAATGTATTCCGCCAGCCGTGCGGAGGATTCGCCTGCATGACGATAGCGAACCATGTATTCCGGTCCCTGACCGAAAATCTCGATGTCCGCGGCCCAGATTTTCCCGACATGGGGCCAGATTTCCTCCAGCATGCGATCCCGATCGTCGTACGCGCCGAACGGGCTGACATGACGGAAATCCGGCGTCAGTAATTCACGCAACCGCTCCCGGTCGCGATCTTTGAAGCACCGGTAATAGTCCCGGATAAGGTCTGTTGCGTCCATGAATCCGGCCCTCCCAGTTTCGGGCAGCGATTTCCAGCCAGTTTACGGAGCCTAACACGGCGGGAAAGCGCTCTTACATTCCGGCATGCGCAATCTGGCGAAAGGCCAGCGCCTCGGCCACATGAACCCGGCCCACGTTTTCCGTGCCCTCGAGATCGGCGAGGGTTCGTGCCACTTTCAGGACCCGGTGATAGCCCCTCGCGGTGAGCCCCATGGCGTCGGAAGCATCCTGCAACAATTTCCGCCCCGCGGCGTCCGGCGAGGCAATCTCGTCCAGCAGTTCGCCCTCGGCCTCGGCGTTGATACGCAGTCTCGCGCCCAGCGCCTTGAAACGCGCCCGCTGGCGCTCGCGCGCCTTTTCCACCCGGGCCGCCACCTCCGCCGTGCCCTCGGCCGGGGGCGGCAGCGTGAGGTCGGCGGCGGAAACCGGCGGCACATCGATATGCAGGTCGATGCGGTCGAGCAACGGCCCGGAGATACGCGCCTGGTAGTCCGCCGCACATTTGGGCGCCCGGCTGCAGGCGCGCGCCGGATCGCCCAGATGGCCGCAGCGGCATGGATTCATGGCCGCCACCAGCTGTACGCGCGAGGGATAGCGCACATGCATCTGCGCCCGGGCAACCATGATTTCTCCGGTTTCGAGCGGCTGGCGCAGAGCATCAAGGACCTGGCGGGGAAATTCCGGCAGTTCGTCCAGAAAGAGCACGCCCAGATGGGCGAGGGACACTTCTCCCGGCTTGGCCAGACGCCCGCCGCCCGTAAGCGCCGCCATGCTTGCCGAATGGTGGGGGCTGCGAAAGGGCCGCACCTTGCCGATAATGCGCTCCGGCGGCTCCCCCGCCACCGAGCGGACCATGCCCACTTCGAGCGCCTCTTCGGCGGTCATCTTGGGCAGAAGACCGGGCAGACGGGCGGCGAGCATGCTTTTGCCCGCCCCGGGCGGCCCCGACATGAGCAGGTTATGGCCGCCGGCCGCAGCCACCTCCAGCGCGCGCTTGGCCATTTCCTGGCCCTTGATGTCCTTAAGGTCGGGAACGGAGGCTTCATCGGTCACCGGTCCCGGATCGGGCGGTGTGAGCACCTGCGTGCCCTTGAAATGATTGACCAGCGCGATGAGGGATGCAGGCGCCAGCACGTCCACGTCTCCGCCCGCCCAGGCGGCCTCCGGCCCGCTGGCTTCCGGACAGATCAGGCCGCGCCCGGCGGCATTGGCGGCGATGGTGGCGGGCAGCACGCCCGCCACGGCGGTCAGCGCGCCGTCGAGCGAGAGTTCGCCCAGTGAGGTGAAGTTCGCCATCTCCTCCGCCGGCAGAACGCCCATGACCGTCAGCAGGCCCAGTGCGATGGGCAGATCGTAATGGCTGCCTTCCTTGGGTAAATCGGCGGGCGCCAGATTGACGATGATGCGTTTGGGCGGAAGCGACAGCCCGATCGCCCCCAGAGCCGCATGTACCCGCTCCCGGCTCTCGGCTACCGCCTTGTCGGGGAGACCCACAATGGTGATGCCCACCTTGCCCCCCGACATGCGCACCTGCACATCGACCTCGCGCGCCTCCACGCCCGCAAAAGCCACCGTATAGACATGCGCCACCGTCATTGCCCCGTCCCCTGTTTTGTCCGATTGTTGCACCATGTGACGAATCGTCGGCAAACGAAGCAACAACCGGTGCGTGAGGGGATAGCATGAGCGGCAATCTGTGGAAACGGGCCGCTGCGGCAGTTCTGGCCGCGGCAGCACTCACGGCGTGCAGCACCAAGGAGCGGGAGGGGCCGGTTTTCGCCACGGCGGAACCCGTCGCGGCGGCGAAGCCGGACAAATTCGGCTTCAAGCATGCCGTACGGGTGACGCCACTGGAGGGGCTGACGGAAACGGTACGGCGCAATCTGACCGTGGTTCTGAAGCCGGAAGATCTCACGGCTTCGCTGCGGCAATCCCTCGCCAATGACGAGATGCTGGCGCCGGAGGGCGCCGAGCCGGCCTACGAACTCACGCCCGTATTCGTTGATCTGCGTACCGTGCCCGTGAGCGAAGAAGCCACGGCGGCGGAGGCGGTCTTCCGCTACCGGGTGGTGCGCAAGGAAGACGACCTGACGATTTTCGATCGCCAGGTCGAGGCGGAATTTACCTCCGTAGCGGACCCGGCGTTTGCGGATGGGGGCATGTTCAGCCGGACGCTGCGCCTTGTCGGTCTGGCAAAGCCGGACCCGGCCCCGGTGGTTGCAGGCCGCTCCGGCATGAGACAGAACCAGGCGCCCGGACCCGAAGGCGACACGGCGCGGGAAATTCATGCGGCCCGCAATGCCATTGCGCTGAACGTCCGCCAGGCCATGCGTTACCTGATCGCCTCCTCGCCGCAGCGAATGCCGGCGCCCATGCCGGTGGAGGCCGTGCCGGAGGCAGACGGGGGAGAAGAACCTGCAGGCGGAACGCAGGAACCGCCGGATGAGACAAGCGAGACGGAGCCGGATACGTCCGGACCAGACGGCGAACCGTTGCCGCCGCTCGCGCCCAAGGTTGATTCCGGTAGCTGAATTTCCGCCCGGAGCTTCAGCCGGCCGGTGGACCGGGCGGCATTCGTGCCGGATCGGGCTTCGGCACCACGTCGAAGGCCACGGTCAGACGTACGTCGTCGGTTTCGAAGGGCACGGTGCCGTGCCACATATAGGACGGGAACAGAACGAGGGTGCCCTCGCGCGGCTGGATGAAGCGGCGGGCCTGGGGGGCCCCAGCAACAATGAAGTCGGGCTCGCCGAACTTGATCCATCCCGCCTTGTTGTCATCCTGCCGCACGACTTCGGGAACGCGCACGTAGAACGCGGATGAGAGCCAGCCCATCGGATGCACATGCATGGTGTGAAAGCCGGAGCGGCGCAAACGCACTGACCAGGAACCCGCAAAGCCGAAATCGTCACTGCGGCGAGCGGCCAGCGGATGGTCCGGATTATCCGGCAGGCGGCGCGCATAGTCCGCGATGCAGCGGCGAATGCTGGCCTCGAACGCGGCGATTACCGGCTCCTTGCGGCCGAAAATGGAACCGGCCGTCTGGGTGCCGTTGCGCAGGGTCTGGAAGGCGGGCTCGTTCTTCGTCGTGTGCAGCGCCTCGAGCGTTTCCGCCAGTTCCGCCAGAAAGCTCGTCAGGTCCGTATAGCCCTCCGGCAGCGGCAGCTCGTAGGGACGAACGAAGTTTTCGTAATCGTTCAGCCAGTACTCGCGAGGATCGCCCAGCATCCGCCAGGCAAGGCCCTGATGCGCCAGGGCCAGCTGGTCGTAAGGAGAGAGGCTTACGGCCTTTTCCACATGATACAGGGCCCGGGAAGGGTCGGATTTGGCGAGCAGAAAACGCGCATAGTTGATGCGGAACTCCACGTTATCGGGCTGGAGCCGGACGGCATGGTCGAACTCCCGGACGGCTTCGCCGGCCTGCCGCTGACCGTCCAGGCACCGGGCGAGCAGATGGTGGAGATTGGCGTCTTCGGGGGCGGCGGCGAGGCCGGCACGCACGACGCTTTCGGCCTCGGCGTACCTCTCCCGGCGCAGCAGGTGGTTGGTATAGGGGGCATAGAGGGCGATGGCGCGAGGATGCGAGGCCAAAGCCTCCTCGAATGATTTGAGATATTCCGCCTGGTGATCATATTCCCAGAGCAGGTTATTGAGATTGACATGGGCCAGGGCGAATTCGGGGTTTCGGCTGATGGCCGCCCAGTAACCCTTGATCGCCTCTTCGCCATGGCTCAGCGCATTGTGCACATTGGCGAGATTGTGGTGGAACTGGTAGCCGTCGAGCCCGAGACGCCCGGCCTGACGATAGGCTTCCAGCGCTTCCTCGTACCTTTCCAGGTGATAGAGGGTAAGGCCCAGATTGTGATGGGCGTCGGCATAATCGGGACGCAGGCGGAGCGCCGACTCGAAGGCCTCGAGGGCCTCTCCGGATCGGCCGCTCTCGCGCAGTGCATTGCCCAGGCCGCTGAGCGCCTGGACATAATCCGGTTTGAGCTTCAGGGCGGCCCGGTAGCTCTTCACGGCGTCTTCGTAGCGGCCCAGGCCGGAGAGGACGACGCCGAGATTGAAATGGGCTTCCACATAATTGGGCTGCAGGCGCAAGGCGTCGCGATAGCAACGCTCGGCCTCTTCAAGCTTATTCTGCTTGCGGAGCACGTTGCCAAGGTTATTAAGGACATGGGGCTGGCGCGGATTGGCCTTCAGCGAACGCCGGAATAACGCCACGGCCTCATCGGCGGCGCCGCGCTTCGACTTTGCCAGCGCCAGAATTTGCAGCACATCCGGATCATTCGGATGCGTGCCCAGAAGCCGGGTGAGGAGTTGCTCCGACTCGGCGATGCGCCCCGCCTGCTGGAGCGCAATGGCCTGCTGGAGCGCGGCCACCGGCGTTCCGGCTGGCGTGCCGCCCGAACGCATGCCTGCCTGGATGTTCGAATGCGCACCGGCGCGGCGCTGCATGCGGCGGCGTTCGGCCCTGTTCATCGCCTGATCCCCAAGAGTGACTCTCTGCACACCGTCGTTTAGGGGAATATATCACGCCGCCGCAACCCCGCGCGACAATGACAGAAAGGAGCCGGGGCGGGCTCAAAGGAAAACGGCGGCCCGTGCGGACCGCCGTCTCCAAACTCGTCTTCTTTTGCGTCAGCGGATCAGAAATCCACCGTGGCGCTGAAGAAGAAGAACCGGCCGGTGGCGTCGTAGAACTGCGGATAGGTGTTGCCGTTCCCGAAACCGGCGCCGACCTCGGTGAAGGGCGGATCCCGGTCGAGAATGTTGTTCACACCCGCACGCAGCGCCAGGTTATCGAAGAGCTGATACCGGGCGGCGAGGTCGAGATAGTGCACTTCAGGGAAGTCACTGGTAGCGACCGCCGAATCGGTCGCCCCGAAGAAGCGCCAGGTCGCCGAAACGTCGAGGTGGATCGGCGTCTGCCAGGTCGTCCGGAACTTGTGCCGCCATTCGGGCACCGGCACTTCGCCGCAGGTTTCATCGGTGTGGAAACCGACGCACTTGGCAACAGGGAAACCGGCGGCCACTTCTTCGGGCAACGACTGGACCTCCAGCTTTTCGAGCCAGGTGCCGACAAAGTCGAAGTTAAAGCCGCCCCAGCCGCCGAG
>JBKHIN010000375.1:0-3331 GCA_046538635.1 Alphaproteobacteria bacterium | reverse complement strand
GACGCATCCTGCGGCGCAACATCACCCATGACGGTTGCATCGTCCGTCCCGTCCGCTTTCAGCGCCCGTACCCTTCGGCCCAGGCGGTTGGCGAGATCGTCGAGCTGGCGGGCGGTCAAGCCGCCAAGCTCGCCGGGATACACACCCAGGAAGGCCCATTGCCGGAAGACCAGATTGCGCCGGCCAGCCATGCCGCCCGGATCGTCGTGAGGCTGAGGCACGCCCTCGCGCTCCAGCCGGGCGCGCAGACCCTCGATGACCTTGGAGGCGTCGCCGGGGCGCAGGAACTGGAACGCTTCGACATGCGCCACCCGCTTGACGAAGCCCAGCAGTGCGCGGTCGTCGGGATCGGGTACGGTGCCCATGTTCCAGAGCGCCAGCCACAGGGCGCGCATCTTGGCCACCTGCGGCGAGACATGGCCGGGCCGCGTCCGCTTGCCGCCGGCCAGCCGGTCCATCTCCCGGATAACGTTGCGCCGGCCGGCGGCCGACAGATCCTTCGCCGAGCGCACCCTCGAAACCCGTTCGAGCACGTCGCGATAGGTGTCGTCGTCGAGCCCGGCCTGGCGCTTCAGGGCATGGATGCGGGCCAGATCCTTGTTGCGGCCGGGGTCGGTCATGAGAGCATCTCCATGAAACGCTCGCTCAGACGCGTGGCCTGATCCCAAAACCGGTCACTCTCTTTCTGTGCCTGACGCGATAGCCCGTAGTTTCCATCCCTGGAATGCGCCATTGCCTCGGCCCAAAGCCTTCCCGATTTGTCACGGCACTCCTTCTCTCTCTTTAGAATGCGTTCCCGCTCGATGGCGCGCAGGTCTGATTTTCGGAAGCCGAGCGAGCGGTTCAGAGCAAGACTGATCAGCTCCTCCTTGGTCAGCTTCCGGAGCACTTTCAACGCCTCTTCTTGTGTCGCCCAATCCGTCATCTGACTTACGGCCTCTGACTTCCGATCACGCCCCAGACAGTGCGCCGTACCCGGCCCAGCGCCTCGTGAACGCCGCCCTCATAGCGGCGGCCCGCCTCGCGCCTTGCGTTTACGGCCTGAACGACTTCCGTCCACGGCAGTCCGAGCGCTTCCACGGCGTCGAGGGACGCCCCCAGCAGTTCCAGGGCGGCCGTCTTGGGTCCGGCCGGCATGACCACCGGTCCCGGCGAACGGCCGCGGTAGAGCGCGCCCGAGAGCCCGGAATAGGCCGCACGGAAAGCCGGGGCGTGCCGGGCGCTGCGCAGTATCCGCGTGCGCAGGGGCACAAGCGCGAACAGGAGATCTTCCGCGGCCTGCTCAATGCTTTGATCCGTGTCCGGCCGGATGCCTGCATTTTCATCAGCCATCGCGCGCCACCAATTCGATCTTCTCGATGTTGAATTCTCCGGTTGCCATGACCGGATTGCCTGTCGTCCGATGAACCTCGCCGGTATCGTAACGCACACGGACGGTATTCTTGAGCGGATGCAGACGGGTGATGACGCCCTCGGCCGCGCCGCCTTCGAGGTTCACCTCGACCTTGTCGAACTTTTCGATCGCCATGCCGTCGGCGTATGTGAACCCGGGATATTCAGCCATTGCGCGCCCCCGTGCCGTCGAATTCGTCATCCAGGACGGCCGCTGCGTCGCGAATTTCGTCGGCGCTGTAGCCGTTCTCCAGCATCGCACCGAGGGCGGCGCGGACATCCTCATCGGCAAGCAGTTCGGTCGTGCGGCTGTCCGCACCCGGCGCATCGCGATCCGGGATGACGCGGATCGAGCGTCTCTTGGCGGGGATCCATGTGACGCGGCCCCGCTCTTTCAACAGGCCCAGGAGGTAGTGCACCCTCGTGGGAGATTTGTTGCCCATCTCACGTGCGATCTCGCGGATTGACGGTGCATGCCCCAGCCGCTCCGTAAGCGTTTCGATGGCGCGCAGGCATTCGGCCTGTCGTTTTGTCAGGCCGCATTGCAGATCAGCCATCGGTCTTTCCCTCCTTCGGTGTTGGCCTTGTCCGCTCCAGTTCCATGAACCACCGGATCGTCAGCGAAAGCGCCTCGCCCTCGCCGACGAGGTAGGGTGCCGCCTCCAGCACCCGCCCCATGATTTCGGCCGGGCTCAGACCTTCGGCACGCCACTCCTCGACCTGGGCGACCGCCTTGAGGATCAGCGAGACGGGCGGCATCAGCGTCCCAGCTCCTTCACTTTGGCTTCGAGCCGGGCGATCAGCGTGCGTTCCTTTTCGCTCAGCGCCAGGTTCCGGCCGTCCTCGTTGGCCCGGTCAAGAATGCAGCCCGCCATGAACCACTCATAGCCGTCGAACCAATTGTCCTGATCGGACCGAACGACCCGCAGTACACGGACGATCCGGGCCAACTCCTCCGGGTGCAGGCTCATGTGAGGATCTCCCATGCCCAGAGGTAATACGCGGCCGGCATGGCCCAGGCCGCCGCCCATGTACGCCACGCGCGCATGGTCAAACCGCCGCCAGATCGATCGGCACATACCGCCACCGGTCCCGCGGCGTCGGCCGCGTGGCGAAGCGGATGTAAGCTTTGGAGCCGATAACCCGGATGGAGTCGTTGATCGCCTCGACGGCCTTTTTCCACCGGGGATCGTCGATATCGAGCCGCCGGAGGCGGAACAGCGCCTCGCGGTTCACCCGGCCCGTCTTCTCCACGTCGAAGGCGTGATTGACGAGGGCGCGAATTTCCTCCCGGCTGCCTTCCGACCAGTCGCCGATGCACTCGTCGACCAGCTGCTTGGCCGCCTGCAGCTCCGGGCCGAAATCGATATGGTCCTGCACCTTGACTTCGACCTTGGCGCAGCCGTCGAAGGTGATCAGCGTGACGTTGCCCTTGGCCCCGCCGCGCTTCACGCCATAGCTTTCGGCCAGAAGGTCCGTAGCCGTATAAATGTCGTCGAAGCAATGGCCCTTGAACCGGGCAATCTGCTTGTTCAGATCCTCGGCAAATTCGAGCATCTTGCGCACGGTCTGGTCCATGAGCAGGTCGGACTGCTTGACCAGATGCTCCGGCACCATGCGGCCCTTGGAGTCCATCATGTAGCCGTCCGGAATTTCCGGCAGCGGCGTCTTTTGCTCAGACATCGTCGTTACTCCCATGCTTTGCGTGTGGCGTCTTCGATTCCGGCCCAGACGTTCGACCACCCGAGATCGTCGGGGCGGGGCTGTCTGAAGGCGCGTTGAACGCGGTTCCAAAGAGACGGCGGGCGATGATCTCGAAATCCGTGACCGCCTCTTCCCGCGTGGCGCGGTCGGGCGCGAAGGCCCACATCGCCGCTGCGTCCAACAGCGGTTCGGCCTGCAGCAGGGCGTTCGCCATCGCCTGAATTTCCGCGCTGGA
>JBKHIN010000374.1:0-3334 GCA_046538635.1 Alphaproteobacteria bacterium | reverse complement strand
CTGCCGCTCCGCCGGCCGACCTCTCCCGGGGGAGAGGTGAAGGACCATGCCCGCTCGCTCCGTTGAAAGATGCACCGGGTCCCGGCCTTCGCCGGGATGAGCGGAAGAGAGGGGCAATATTCATTTCGCCGCCCCCCTGAAGGAGACCCGCTCCTCATGGGCCGCCGCCTTTTCGGCCGCGTCGGTGCGCCCCTGCGGGCTTGCCAGCCAGGCCTGGGCGCAGGCCTTGGCGAGCGTCCGTACCCGGCCGATATAGGCCTGGCGCTCGGTGACCGAAATGACGCCGCGCGCGTCGAGCAGGTTGAAGATATGGCTGGCCTTCAGGCACTGGTCATAGGCGGGCAGGGCGGGCGTCCAGTTCTCGTATTCGCGCTCGCGGCCGATGCGGTGTTCCAGCAGATGCAGACATTCTTTCTCCGCATCCTGAAAATGCCGGAACAGGGTTTCCGTGTCCGCCAGTTCGAAATTGTGGGCGGAATATTCCACCTCGGCCTGATGGAACACGTCGCCATAGGTGACGCCCGCGCCGTTGAAATCGAGGTCGAAGCCGTTGTCCACGCCCTGCACATACATGGCGAGGCGTTCGAGGCCGTAGGTCAGCTCGCCCGAAACCGGCGCGCAATCGAAGCCGCCCACCTGCTGGAAATAGGTGAACTGGGTGATTTCCATGCCGTCGCACCAGACCTCCCAGCCCAGCCCCCAGGCGCCCAGCGTGGGGCTTTCCCAGTCGTCCTCGACGAAACGGATATCGTGGGTGAGCGGATCGATGCCCAGCTCCACGAGGCTTTGCAGATAGAGGTCCTGAATGTCCGGCGGCGAGGGCTTCAGGATCACCTGAAACTGGTAATAGTGCTGGAACCGGTTCGGGTTCTCGCCGAAGCGCCCGTCGGTGGGGCGGCGGCAGGGCTGCACATAGGCCGCGTTCCAGGGCTTGGGCCCCAGCGCCCGCAGGGTGGTCGCCGGATGGAACGTGCCCGCGCCCATTTCCAGATCATAGGGCTGAAGCAGCACGCAGCCCTGGCGCGCCCAATAGTCCTGCAGGGTCAGAATCAAATCCTGAAACGATGTGCCCCGCCCCTTTTTCGCCTGGGGCGTGCGCGGGGCGGCGGCGCGGGCGGGCGTTTTTGTGGGCGCGCTGGACATGGGCGGCAGCCCCTTTCATGTGCCTGAAAACGGGCGGAACGTAGCCCCGCGGCGCGGGCCGGTCAATCACACGCTGCAGCGCAGCAAGCCCGTTTCAGCGTTCGCGATACGGACAGTCCTCCCGCCCGCAGGGGTCGGTGGCGCTGACCGCGCGATAGGTGCCGCACACGCGGCATTCGGCCATGTCTTCGCCGATGGCGCCGGCCCGCCGCGCGGCCGCCTCCGTCGCCCGGCGCGAGGCCTCCTCGACCTTGGCGCGCAGGCGCGAGCCGCCGCCCCAGGCGCGCAGCAAAAGCACGGCCGCGAGCACGGTCAGCGCCATCCACAGAAAGCCGGACATTAAATTATTCCCCGAGCATGTGTTCAGACCATCGGAGCGTCATCAGCTTCTTCCCGCTCGTCCCCGTGATCCCCGCTTTCGCGGGGACGGGCGCGGGGATCCAGTGCGCCCTGATCCAGTACCCGCCCTTGACGCTTCTCGATTCCCGCTTGCGCGGGAAAGAGCGGATATTGCTGCGGATTCCGATCGCCTCATCCCGTTCTAAAGCCCGAAACGGCCCCAGAGTGCGCGCGCCTCCAGGCCCATGAGCCATTCCTCGGCGGCCGGCATGTGCGGCTGGCGGCTTTCGCTGCCGCCGAACAGGCGTTTGAGCACGCTTTGCTCGGTGCCGACTACTTTCAGGCGGGCCTTTTCGCCGTAACGCTCGCGCATCACCGTGCGAATGTCGCCAAGACCGTCGATCAGGCCCAGTTCCACGGCGCGCCCGCCGCTCCAGAAACGGCCGGAGAACAACTGCGCCTCCTCGCCCTTGAGCCTGCCCTCGCGGCGCTCGCGCACCAGCGACTTGAAAACCTCGTGGACTTCTTTCTGCAGCGATTCCAGATGGGCCGCGTCGTCCGGGTCCTCGGGCCGGAAGGGATCGAGCATGCCCTTGTGCTCGCCTGCCGTATGGACCCGGCGCTCGATGCCCAGTTTCGAGATCAGGTTCTGAAAGCCGAAGCCTGCCGAAATCACGCCGATGGAACCGATGATCGAAGACGGGTCGGCATATATCTCATCCGCCGCCAGGGTGAGCATGTAGCCGCCGGAAGCCGCCACGTCCTCCGCGAAGGCGAATACGGGAACGGACTTCTCGTCCGCCAGATCGCGGATGCGCCGGGCGATCTGCGCGCTTTGCACCGGCGAGCCGCCGGGCGAATTCACCACCAGCGCCACGGCGGTAAGGCCGGAAATCCTGAAAAGCTGCTCGATGGGGCCGGCCAGCGCAGCCATGTTCACCCCGCCGCGGAAGCGGCCCGCCGCGCCGATAACGCCCGACAGCCGCAACACGCCGATGACCGGCGCGGACGGGCGGAACGGCCGCATCACCAGTTTTCGCACCGAAAATGTCATGGGCGATATTTACGGCGCGTACACGAACCGGACAAGTGCACGCGCGCCGCAGGGCAAAAAGCGCGCGGTGTTTTGAATGGTGCGATTGCCTCCCCCGCAAGGGTGGCAAGGGTGGAGAAGGCGCACCGGGCAGCTTATGACTTCAAGTTCAGCGCCGCACCGTGGCGGAGGATCGCCTGCGCGCCGTCCGTGAAATTGCCGCCTTCATGGAGCGTCAGCCCGGGCATCAGGCGCAGGGGCGCGCCCGATCCCTTGCGCGCGCTGACGATGACGCGCTTGGCCGGCCTGCCGCCGCCGGGCCAGAGGGGAAAGACAATAATGTCTCCGGCGCGGCCCTCCAGCGCCGCCAGCACACCGGCCAGACCCGCCCCGGGGTAGACCAGGCTGAGGCTGCCCTTGTGCCGCAGCCGGGCGAGCAGGCCCCGGACCCAGCTCTCCAGCTCGTCCCGGCCCGCCATATGGGCGCGCGCCTTCGCTTCGGCGGGCGGGGGCGTGGCGGCGGCGCGATCGAAAAAGGGCGGATTGGCCATGGCATGGTCGAAGCGGTTGGCGGCCTCCGGCGGACACGATTCCGTGATCGATCCGGTTTCAACCTGGATGCGTTCGCCCAGGCCGTTGCGCTGCGCATTGCGGCGGGCCAGCGCCGCCAGTTCCGGCTGCACCTCCAGCCCTTCAACGCGGACTTCGGGGCAGCGGGCGGCCAGGCAGAGGGCCGCAACGCCCGCGCCCGTACCCGCCTCGAACACGGTTTCGCCGGGCTTCGCAGGAATGGCGGCGGCCAGCAGCACGGAATCGAGC
>JBKHIN010000097.1:0-8857 GCA_046538635.1 Alphaproteobacteria bacterium | reverse complement strand
TCACCCCCTGGGACTACACCAAGCACGGCATGAACCGCACCAGCCTGGAGGCGATTTTCGCGGTGGAGTGAAACAGGACGAAAGAGGGGGAAGATGGCTGGTCCATTCGACGGTATTCTCGAGCCGGATGAGCGGATCCTGTGGTCCGGGCAACCGAGGCAGGGCCTGATTTTCGGGTTTTTGGAAGTTTACGCGCTCGTACTCTCGGTATTCGGGCTCGGATTGATATACAGAATTGCGGTGGAACTGACCCGGCAAGATGCGTGGAATCTCAGCTTCTTCAGTATTCTGATCGTGTTCCTGGCTTGCGGGGCAATCTATATGGGGTTCGCGCGTCCATTGGTCAGTGCCGCCGCCCGCCGCGGGAAATATTACGCCGTCACCGACCGGAGAATTCTGAGCCTGAACACGTTCTTGCTGCGCAACTTGGGTGAAAAGCCCCTCGACCGGGATTTGGCGGTTCGGAAATACCGGATTTCATCGGATGGACGGGGCACTCTGTTGATCGGCAAAGAGGATGAACTTCCGCTCATCATTGGAGGGATTGGTTTCCTTCCGCAGATGATCCCGCAGTTTTTGACTTTCGAGCGCATCGACAATGCGGAGCGCGTGGCTTCGCTCATCCGTCGTCAGGCGCGGGAGGCTGCGTTCTGAAGGGCGCCCTCGTCCCTCACTCCTCCAGCGCAGCGCTTTCGGAGACTTTTGGCTCCTCCCGCCACCACACGTCGGGCTTGATGTAGATCCACCATTTGTAGCCGCGCACCGGCAGCGTTTCGGGATGATGGATTTGTTCCCAGTAGGCGACCCGGTCCACGGGCACATGGTAGAGCGGAATGCCGTAAAAGCCGGAGAGCAGCACGCGGTCGAGCGCCCGGGCGGCGGCGATCAGGCCGTCGCGTGTGCGCGCGGCGAGCAGCCGGTCGATCATGGCGTCCACCGCCTCGCTCCGGATGCCGGCGAAGTTGAACGTGCCCGGCTTGCCGGCGGAGCGCGAGCCGTAACGGAAATACTGCTCGTTGCCGGGCGAGAGCGAGCCCGTCCAGTGCACCCGCTTGACGTCGAAATCGTAGGTGCGGCTGCGCTCCTCATACTGGGCGGAGTCCACCGTCCGCACGCTGACGTCGATGCCCAGCCGTTTCGCGATTGCCTTGTAGGAAAGCGCCACGCGCTCCATGTTCGGATCGCGCAGCAGGATTTCGAAGCCGAAGGGGCGGCCCGTCGCGCGGTTGATCATGCGGCCGTTGACGATGCCGTAGCCCGCATCCCGGAAAAGGGTCAGGGCCTTGCGCAGATTGGGCCGCATGGCGCGCGGCCCGCCGGTCTCGGGCGGCACCCAGCCATTCTCCATGATCCGCTCCGATACCGCGTCCGGATAAGGCGCCAGCATTTCCCGTTCCTCTTCCGTCGCCGGACCGATGGCGGCCAGGTCCGAATTGTCGAAATAGCTGCGGGTGCGCTCATAGGTGCCGTAGAAGAAGTTGCGGTTCACCCATTCGAAATCGAACAGCAGGGTCAGCGCCCGGCGCACGTTCCGGTCACGGAATTTCTTCCGCCGCGTATTGAAGACAAGGGCGTTCATGCCCGAGGGGCGGCCGTGGCGAAGCTCCCGGCGCTTGACGCGGCCTTTCTTCACCGCCTCGAAATTATAGGCCTTTTCCCACTGGGCTTCGTCTTCCTCGAGCCGCAGGTGAATCTCCCCCGCCTTGAAGGCCTCGAAGGCCGCATTTGAGTCGCGCAGATATTCCAGTTGGATCTCGTCGAAATTATAGAGCCCCCGGTTCACCGGAAGGTCCTTGCCCCAATAGTCCGGGTTGCGCGTAAAGGTGATGCTTTTCCCGGCATCCACCTTGGTAATGACATAGGGGCCGGACGTCACAGGTGGCTTCAGCGTCGTCTTTTCGAATTCATGTTCGGTGTACCAGGCCTTGGAGAAGACGGGCATCAGCCCGATCAGCATGGCCAGTTCCCGGTCGGCATTGTTCTCCGCGAACACGAAGCGCACGGTGAGCGGCCCGAGCTTGTCGATGGAGGCGATCCGTTCGAACCGGCCGCGCCAGTTCGGCCGCCCCTTTTTCCCCAGCAGTTTCGCCGAAAAAATCACGTCGTCCGCCGTTACCGGCGAGCCGTCGGAAAAGCGCGCTTCCTCGCGCAGCTTGAAGGTGACCCAGCTTCGGTCGTCCGGCACTTCCACGGTCTCCGCCAGAAGCCCGTAGAGCGTGAAGGGCTCGTTGGCGGTGCGGAACATCAGGGTTTCCTGGGAGAAGAAGCGCACGGGCCAGGCATGGTTGCCGAGCACGATATAGGAATTGAGATTGTCGAACGTGCTCACGATGCCCATGACCAGCTTGCCGCCCTTGGGCGCATCCGGATTGGCGTAGTCCAGATGCTCGAAGTCCGGCCCCAGTGCCGGTTCGCCGTGCATGGCGATGGCATGTTTGGGCCCGGTTCCCGGTGACAGGGTGCGCGCCGGGGCGTCCTGCTCCTGCGCCTGTGCGGCGTTCGCAACGCCGGCCAGCAGTACGAGCCACAACAGAAATCGCCGAAATCGTAACCTTGACACTCGAATTACCCCCTTGACCGATCGCATGAACATGGCCGAAGCCCTGGGCCTCCGCAAGGGGCTGGCGGCTCCCGCCCGAAAGCTTGAGCGGCACGCCGTCCTGGCGTTAGCCTTACCAGACTAACAAGCAAAGCTCAGCGTTCGGTAAAATCCGGAGGGTGCATTGCAAAACCGGAGCCGCGGCACGAGGTTTGCGCTTTGTCGCCGGGCATGAACGCCGGCGCGCCGGCCGTTCCGGTGGCAGGACAAGGAAAAGAGGGAACGCATGAACACGCTTTCGCGGTCCGGAAGGGGGCGGCAGGACGGCCCGTCTTTCCCCCGTTACCGGGTGGCGCTCTGGGTCACGGTTCTGGCCATCGCGCTGCTCTACGCCCTCTGGTACGGCAATGCGCGCGAGGGGCGGGCGCTGACGGCCGGCGTCCGGCAGGAACTGGGCGGCACCTATGTCGAGCTGGAGGACGGCGTGACCCATTTCAGCATCGAGGGCCCCTATGACGGGCCGCTCTTCATCCTCGTCCACGGCGCCACGATGGGCATGTTCGTCTGGGACGATCTGGCCGGGTCGCTGGCCTCCGCCGGATTCCAGGTGCTGCGCTACGACGCCTATGGCCGCGGCTATTCCGACCGTCCCGATGCGGACTACACGCTGGATTTCTCGGTCCGCCAGCTCGAGGAGATCGTGGAGCGGTTCTCGAATGACCGGCCGGTTCACCTGGCGGGCGTGTCCGTGGGCGGGCTGGTTTCGGCGGCCTATGCGGCGCGCCACCCGAACCGCGTCGAGCGCGTCACGCTGATTTCGCCGGCGGTCCGGGGCATCCCCGCAGTCCGCGGTCCGGCGGCCTGGGTGGCGCGTACCCCCGGCCTCGGCGAATTCGCCATGCGGGTCTTCGGCATGAACCGGCTGGAGGCGCGCGCCCGGGGCATGCTGGAAGAATACCCGGAAAACGGCCGCCGCATGGCGGATCCGTTTCTCGAGCAAATGCGCTATCGCGGCTATGAGCGCGCCATGCTCGCCGTCATGCGCGGCGACCTGTTGAGGGATCAGCGCGCCGCCTATGCGATGCTGGGCGAAACGGACGTTCCGGTACAGGTGCTCTGGGGGAAGGACGACAGCGAGATCAGCGCGCAGGACATGGCGATCCTGCGCAAGGCGGTGCCGGACGTGACCTTCCGCGCGGTGCCCGGCGCCGGCCACGGCCTGCTGGTCGAACGGGGGGACCTGGTCAGCGAGGCCCTGACCGCGTTCCACGGGCCGGTTCCGGCGCGGGACGAGAAGGTGAGCATCCGCTCCGCCCGGTAGCTTAAAGCCGGGCGCGGGCGGCAGAACGGGACAGGCGGTGCGGAGTGTGTTACGAGGCAGGGGGATAGCCGGTGGGTTGTCTGAAACGCTCCGAACCGCGCCGCGTTGCATCCGGCGCTCAGCGCAGTCATGAAGTTCTCGTTCCGGCGCGGGCCCGCCCGCGGAGTGAAATGGCGCCGCAATGCCGGCCGGGGTCTGCTTCTGGGGGCCGCCGGTCTGGTCATCCTGCTCGCCGCCTTCGCGAACGCCCGCCACGCCCATGAGGACGGGCGCCGGGCCACCGCATTGCCGCTCATCCTTACGGTGGTGACCGCCCGGCCGATGACGCGCGGGGAGGTCGTTCCCCATATCGAACCGGTGTTCGTGACCCCGGAAGGGTCCCGCACCGAATTCCCCGGAAACAGTCTGCACGCACAGCGGCACTGGTCCTGGAAGACGAGGGAGCTTGTGGAGCGCCTCGAGATCCGGATCGCGCCGGGCTACCGGAACAAACTCGACGGGGTGCGTCTGAGCGTGGACGGCCGGGATGTCCCGGCGGCACTCTCGGCGCCGGTGCGCGCGGCCGCAGACGGCACGAAGGGGCGGGTGCGCTACCGGGTCGTCGTTCCGCCGGGCGAACTCCGGCGTTCCGTGCTCACTCCCGGCGGGGCCTATGTAAACCGGGCGGGGGACGGCGCCGTCCTGGGGCGGATGGCCGCCTTCATTGCCCTGTGGGGCGGCCTGCTTGGGCTCATTCTGTTTGCCGCCCGCCTCCGCTCCCTCCGGCAAGTCCTCGAACGGCGCCTGTCCGCCGTGGTAGAGAAGGCAGAGGCGGCGGACCCGCGCGCGGACCGCCCCGGCCGCCCTGGCCGTATTGACCGGCGATGGATGTGGGCCGGGCTCGCCACGGTTCTCCTCACCCTTGCCGCGCTCCAGTGGCGCGACCCGTTCTATTTCACCCAGGACGACAATTTCGCCCAGTTCCTGCCCGTGATCCTGGCCGGGGGCGAGTCGCTCCTCGCCGGATCGCTGTTCGACTACAATCCGTATCAGTTGCTGGGCGCGCCCACCGTGGAGGTGGGCACCTATGCGCTTACCTATCCCGGAACCTATCTGGCCTTCGCGCTCGCCCAACTGGCCGGGAATGCGCATTTCACCCTCGAAATTTTCTGCATGGGGCATCTGGTTCTGGGCTTTCTCGCCACCTTCTGGGCGGCGCGGCGCTGGGGCGCGGGCGGCGCGCTGGCCGCAGCACTCGCCGTCTGTTTCGTGCTGTCGGGCTACGCGCTGGTGGCGGGGCGGAGCTGGTACTACATGACGCCGGTCTTCCTGTGGCTGCCGCTGGCGCTGGGCGCGCTGCACGGCGTTTTGTTCCGAGAGCGGAAAATCGGCAGCACCCTGCTGCTGGGGCTGAGTCTCGGCTTGCTGTTTCATGCGGGCAATGTGCAGATGTGGGTCTATGCGGCGGGCCTTACGGGTGCGCTGGCGCTGGCGCTGTGGCTGCGCGAGGGCCGCCCGCAGCGCGCCTTTGCGCATTTATGGGCCGCGGGCCTGGGCGCCCTTGCCCTGGCCGCGCCGCTGTTCCTGCTTCAGTTCGGCTTCGCGGCGCAGGCCGCACGGGCGGGCGGCGGCGGCTTCTCCGTCACCCATTCCCTGACCAGCCTCTTCGTGCCGGTTCCCCTCGATGCCGCCGACATGAACTTTCATCTGGCTCCCGCCGATCTGATGGATCTGGGGCCATTTTTTTATTCGGGGCCGCTGCTGATTCCCGCCGGGCTGCTGGTGGCGGCCCTGGCCGCCTCGTGGCTCTGGAGGACAGGCCGGGCGGGCGCGGTTTCCGCCGCCGCGCTGTTCGGCTTCGCCGGGACCGTCTCGCTGCTGTTCGCTCTGGGCTATGACGGGCCGGTGTGGTTCCTGCACGCGGCCATGCCGGTATTCGCGAAATTCACCCATCCGCTCAAATGGCTGCCCTTCGCGGTACTGCTGCTGGGGCTCGCCGCGATCATCGCGTGGGAGCGCCTGAATATTCCGGAGCGGACCAGGAGGCGCGGGGCCGCCCTGTTCGCGCTCGGCGCCTTCGGCCTGATGTTCTGGAACGCCATGCGCACCCATGAACTGGCGATTCATTACTACAAGGACGATCCCTATCCGGGCGTGGAGACGCCCGTTACCGCGCCGCGCCGGCATGAGGCGCGCCTGTTCCCGCTGTCGCCCCTGCGCAGCACCCGCCCCGGCTTCACGGAATCCGAAAATTTGAATTTCGCCATGCTTCACCGCGAGCTTTCGCTGTGGGGCTACGACCCCATCGTCTCGAACCATCCGGGGTTCCGGAAAACGCTGCTCCGGCTGCTCGAGGATCCCGCCCCGCTGCTGCGCGAATACGGCGTCCGGCGCATCGTCCTGTGGCAGGAAAAGCTGGCGCCCCGGGATGACGATATTTACCTTGTGGACCGGCTCAGCCCGTGGCAGGCGAACGTGGCGGGCTTCCTGCGGGAGAGCGGAGTGAAGCTGGCGGACCTGTCGGGCGAACGCCGGGTGCGCGGGGAAGCGCCGGTTCCGGATGCGAAGCCGCTGGCCTGGGTGGCGGGCGATCCCTCGCGCGCCTGGCCGGTGACGGCCGCCGGGCCGCGCGTCAGCGTTTCCTTCGGCGAAGGGGGCTGGCCCGGCGGCGAACTGGTTCTGGGCTTCCTGGCCCACGGGCGCACGCAAGTGAAGGCGGATGGGCAAACCGCCTCCTTCCGTGCAGACGAATGGGGGCGGGTGGTGGCCCGCGTGCCGGAGGGGGCGCACAGCGTCACGCTCGGCTATGCCATTGACTGGCTGCCGGGCCTGAGCGTGGCGGTGGCGCTTCTGGCGCTTGCCGCTTATGGTGTGTGGCGGTTCGACCGGCAGGGGCCCGCAAGGCGGGAACGGCTATGAGTGAACGCACCGGAAGCCGTCCGGAGGCATACGGCCATGCGCCCTTTCTGCGCCCGCTTGCCGCGCTCTCCGCGCGCATGGGCCGGGACCTGACGCAGGTGCAGGGACCGGGGGGCAATACCTCGCTCAAGCACGGTGGCGTTCTGTGGGTGAAGGCCTCGGGCACCGATCTTGCGGACGCGGATCGCTCCTGCATTTTCGCGCCCGTGGATCTTGAGGCGGCGCTCGCGGCAATCGGCGCGGAAGAGGAATGCCCGGTTCCCTTGCACGATATTCCGCAGGCGGAGGGCATGCGGGCGTCCATCGAGGTGTCCCTGCACGCGCTGATGCCGCAGCGAACCGTTCTGCACACGCACGATGTCAACGTCATTGCCTGGGCGTGCCGGGCGGATGCGGAGCAGGCGCTGGCCGGGCCGCTGGACGGTCTGAACTGGGCCTTCGTGCCCTATGCGCGCCCGGGATTGGAGCTGACCCGGCGCGTGCGCGGGATTCTGGATCAGCGCACGCCGGACATTCTCATCCTCGGCAATCACGGGCTCGTCGCCGGTGCGGACACGCCGGAGGCGGCAGCGCAGCATGTCGCCGCCGTCCGGGAGCGTCTCGCACTTGAGCCCCGGCCGGTGCCGGCGGCGGACACGGCCCGCCTTGCCCGGCTTGCACAGGGTACGGATTTTGCGCCTGCCGGATTGCCCGACGCGCATTGGACGGCGCTCGACGGGACGGCCCTTCGCGTCACCTCAGGCGGCGTTCTCTACCCGGACCATGTGGTGTTTCTGGGCGCGGAGGTCGCCGTCATTCCACCGGAGGCACCGGAGCGGCTGCAGGAGACGGAGGCGGCGCTGGCCGCCGTTCCCGGCGCAGGCGTGCTGCTGCGCAAGGGCGCTTGCCGGGCCGCGCAGGCGATGGCGGCCTGCCTGGGACTGGTGGCTTCGCGCTTTCCGGATGACGCGCGGCCCCGCTATCTGGACTTCGCCGATATCCCGGCGCTGCTGGGCTGGGATGCCGAACGCTACAGGCAGGAACAGGCGCGGCGCAGGGCGGCCGCCATGCAGGGGTAGGGGGTATGCAGATCATTGTCCCCATGTCGGGATTCGGTGAGCGCTTTCGCCGGGCGGGTTACAGTGTGCCCAAGCCGCTCATCGAGGTGGACGGCAAGCCGGTCATCGCCCATGTAATCGATTTGTTCCCCGGGGAAACGGATTTCCTGTTCATCTGCAATGAGGACCATCTGGCGGCGCCCGAATACCGGATGGCCGAAATTCTCAAGGCGCATTGTCCCACCGGGCGCATCGTCGCCATTCCGCCGCACCGGCTCGGCCCCGTTCACGCCGTCCTTCAGGCGGCGGAGGAAATCGACCCGGACGCTCCGGCCATTGTCAATTATTGCGACTTTACCTGCTACTGGGACTACGCCGACTTCAAACGCTTCGTCGCCGAGACGGAATGCGACGGGGCCATTCCCGCCTATCGCGGCTTTCATCCCCATTCGCTGGGCAGCACCTTCTACGCCTATATACGCGAGCGCGGCCTCTGGGCATACGACATTCGCGAAAAACATCCGTTTACGGACGACCCGCTGAACGAATTCGCCTCCAGCGGCACCTATTATTTCCGCTCGGGGCGGCTGATGCTCGACGCCTTCGCGGCCCAGCGCGATCGAAACCTGACCGTTGGCGGAGAATTTTATGCCAGCCTGGCCTGCAAGCCGCTGTTCGAGGCGGGCAGGGCCATCGCCGTTTATGCGCTTCAGCACTTCATGCAATGGGGAACGCCCGGCGATCTGGAGGAGTATGTTCACTGGTCGAATGTGTTCCGCCGTCTCGCCGAACCGCCCGCCCCACGGGCGCGGCATGAGGGGGCGGTGCTCATCCCGGCGGCGGGGCTGGGCAGCCGGTTCGCACGCGAGGGCTACGGCCTGCCCAAGCCGCTGATCGGCGTTTCGGGCCGTCCCATGCTCAAGCAGGCTTTGGCCGCATTGCCGGACGCGCCGCGCACGCGCATCGTGCTGCGCCGGGATGCGCCGGGCGCGGAGACACTGGAGGAGGCGCTCCAGGCCCATATGCCGGAGGCGGAGCTTCTCTGGATCGATCGTGTCACGG
>JBKHIN010000373.1:0-3368 GCA_046538635.1 Alphaproteobacteria bacterium | reverse complement strand
TCGCGCAGCGGCCCGAGGCGGGCGGGCCGTACAATCTCTCCGTCATCGAACTGGAAGAGGGCCCGCGCCTGTTCTCCCGCGTGGAGGGCGTGGCGCCCGAGGAGGTGCGCATCGGGATGAAGGTGCGGGCGCGGATTGCGGAGGGGACGGATGGCGAGCGCTTTGTGGTCTTCGATCCGGCGTGAGAAAGTTTTAGCCGTATGCGGATTTTGTTTTTAGTGGCGAAGCATTGCAGGTTCACACGAAGGCACGAAGACTGCACGAAGCACACGAAGGGGTCCCAAAAATGCCGGATCGGGAACTGCATCGGCATGGTGTGTTCGATTTCCTTGTGATCTTCGTGAGTTCTTTGTGTCTTCGTGTGAACCGCGAAGGGTGCAATTGGCCGGATGCCTGACTTTCTAGGATGCGATTTTCAAAGATTGGGCAGAGCAACGTTTGTTTCAGGATGGGTAAGAGGAAACTGAAATGCCACACCCCTTGAGAGGCGCGACGGCCATTGTGGGAATCGGCCTGGGCGGGCAGACGAACGGCGTGCTGGGCGAGGCGCCGGGCCGTTCGGGGCTCGAGATCATGGGCGAGGCGGTCCAGAATGCGCTGGCCGACGCCGGTCTCTCCATCAAGGACGTGGACGGACTGTTCACCGCCGACATGATGACTGCCGTGCCCGCCCTCGTCATCGGCGAATATCTGGGGCTGAAGCCCAAAGTGGCGAGCGGCAGCAATCTGGGCGGCTCGTCCTTCGTCGCCCATCTGCTGTGGGCGGCGCTGGCGCTGACCCACGGCCTGTGCGACACGGCGCTGATCTGCTTCGGCTCCAACCAGCGCACGCGGCCGGGCGGGCGCGGGGCGCAGCGTCCGGAGATTCCCTGGTGGCTTGCGCCCTACCGTCCGCGTCCGCCGGTTTCGGGCTATGCGCTGGCGGCCGCCCGCCACATGTATGAGTACGGAACGACGCGCGAGCACTTGTCCGAAGTCGCCGTGGCCGCGCGCCAATGGGCAGCCCTGAACCCCGAAGCCTTCCTACGCGAACCGCTCACCCATGAAGAGGTGTCCGCCTCCCGCCTGATCGCCGATCCGTTGCGCAAGCTCGACTGCTGTCTCGTCACGGACGGCGGCGGCGCGGTGATCCTGACACGGAGCGACCGGGCGAAGGACTTCCCGCACAGGCCCGCCCATGTGCTGGGCGTCGCGGCGGCGCAGCACCACATGCAGGTCAGCGAAATGCCGGACCTGACCACCTCCGCCGCGGCGGACAGCGGCCCGCGCGCCTTCGGCATGGCGGGGCTCGAACCGGCGGATGTGGACGTGGTGCAGCTCTACGACGCCTTCACCATCAACACCATCATGTTCCTCGAAGATCTCGGCTTCTGCAAAAAGGGCGAGGGCGGAGCATTTGTCGAGAACGGCGCCATCGCGCCCGGCGGGCGGCTGCCGGTGAACACCAATGGCGGCGGGCTGTCCTGCGTCCATCCGGGCATGTACGGCATTTTCCTGCTGGTGGAGGCGGTGCGCCAGTTGCGGGGAACCTGCGGCGAACGCCAGGTGAAGGACGCGAAGGTCGCTCTCACCCACGGCAATGGCGGCCAGCTATCGAGCCAGGTCACCGCCCTTCTGGGTACGGAGGAGGCGGTGTAGCCCATGAGGCGGATATGCTTGGCCCGGGGCCTCCCGTCCCGATGCGCTTCCTTACTGTGATGCTGCCGCAACGCCTGCCGCGCACGATTTCGTGAGCGCGGCCCCCATTCTCGATTCAAGACGGACATTTTGGCATTGTGCCATCTTGCCGAGGTTGTATCCGCCCGCGATCCTCGGGTGCGTTGCGGAACCTTTCCCACAAAAGAGGCCGGCGATGAGCGACTCTGAAGCCGTTGAAAGAACACCGCAGCAGACGCGCAATCTGATCAAAATTTTCCACGTTACCACTCTGGCCGGTGTCGCCCTGATTGCGTGGGGCATTCAAATGGCCGTGTCGCGCCTGGTTATCGTGTTCAATGGCGAAACCGCGGCGGGCGTAGTCGTGGAGCTGGAGCAGGAGACATCCGGCAGATCGACGGCTGAGCCTGCCTATTTTCCCGTGGTGACCTTTGAAAGCCGCGACGGGCAAGCCGTCACCTTTCGCCACCGTACAGGCACTAATCCGCCTGCCTATGAAAAAGGGGAAACGGTGGAGGTGGTTTATTTTCCGGACGATCCCGGGAAGGCATTGATCCGTGAAGGCTGGCTGCACTGGCTGGGGCCCGTTCTCTTGCTGGCTCTGGGTTCATTGGTGATTGCCGGGTCCCGGAACATCATCGGAAATTTGCAGCGGGAATTGCAGCAGCGGCGGCAATCGCAGCCCGGATGAGGCTGTTCTGCCTCACATCCGTGCGGCCCCGTCCATCAGCACCGTATGCGTCACGAATTCGCCGTCCCGCCACAGATGCAGCATGAAGCCGCCCGCCTCGGTGGACTTGCCCTTCGGCGCGTCGGGGCGCAGATCGGCGGGAAAGGCGAAGGTGGGGCTGGGGCAGGTGCAGGCGGCCGCGTTACCGATGCGCGTCCACACCGTCCGGTGGGTGTGGCCCGAGACCACCAGCCGCACCTGCGGGCTCTCGGCGATCAGGCGGGCGCAGGCCTCGCGTCCCTTGAAACCGTGGGCGTCGAGGCGCGTCAGCCCGGTGAGAAAGGGCGGGTGGTGCAGCGCCACCAGCGTGGGCGTATCGGGGGCCTGCGCCAGCGTTTCCTCGAACCAGGCGAGGCGCTCCGCACACAGAACGCCGCCGGTTTCCCCCGGCTCCATCGTGTCGAGGGCGACGATGCGCACCGGCCCCGCATCGAAGGCGTAGTGGAGAAAGCCCCGCTCCGGACGGTCATCGGCCAGCGGCCCGAACACCGCGCGCAGGGCCTCCCGCCGGTCGTGATTGCCCGCGAGCAGGCGGAAGGGGAGGGGGAAGTCCGAGAGCATGTCCTTCAGGCGGCGGTATTCTTCCTCTCCGCCATCGGCGGCGAGATCGCCGGTCATCAGCACCAGGTCGGGGCGCGGTTCGAAGCGCGCCAGCGCCTCCAGGCAGCGCCCGGTGTCCGCCGCCGGGTCGAAACCGTCCTTGTGCAGCACCCCCGGGGCGGTCACATGCAGGTCGGTGATCTGTGCAATGAGCATTTTGCCCCCTTACGTCATCCTCGGCACGGGTGGAGGATTGTGGCAAAAATTTTCGTCCCGCCCCTCACCCGTCCCGGCTTCCCCCGGCTTGCGCCGGGGTTCGCCGGGCCAGCCTCTCCCGGGGAAGAGGTGATTTGAACGCGGACCATTCCTCCTCTCTCTCCCGCCGGAAGAGGGAGGGGCCCGCGCCGCGCAAGCGGCGTGGGAGGGTGAGGGGCGTATGAAA
>JBKHIN010000096.1:0-8884 GCA_046538635.1 Alphaproteobacteria bacterium | reverse complement strand
CGTCCTGCCATGTGATAGGGAAACGCACTCACTTCGAAAACGCAGCGCCCTGAAAGGACGCCGGAGCCGGTATCGCCTCCGGCGGCGGTGACATGGACATCTATCTGCCCATCGCGGAAATGTCGGTCAACGCATTCCTGATTCTCGGCCTGGGCGGTGCGGTCGGCTTTCTCTCCGGCATGTTCGGCGTGGGCGGCGGCTTTCTGATGACGCCGCTGCTGATGTTCAACGGCATTCCGCCGCCGGTCGCCGTGGCCACCGAAGCCAACCAGATCGTCGCCTCGTCGGCCTCCGGCGTGCTCGCCCACTGGCGGCGGGGAACGGTGGACTTCCGGATGGGGACGGTTCTGCTTGGCGGCGGCGTCATGGGCTCCGGCCTGGGCGTGTGGCTGTTCAGCCTGCTGCGCCGCCTGGGCCATATCGACCTGGTGATCTCGCTTTCCTATGTGGCCTTTCTGGGCATCATCGGTGTACTGATGCTCCTGGAAAGCATCCGCGCCATCCGTGCCTCCCGGCGGGGGCGGCCGCTGCCCATGGGGCGCAGGCCGGGACAGCATTCCTGGGTGCACAAGCTCCCGCTGCGCATGCGCTTCCGCAAGTCGAAACTCTATATCAGCGCCATCCCGCCCTTCGCCGTGGGGGTGGTGGTGGGCATCCTGGCGTCGATCATGGGGGTGGGCGGCGGTTTCATCATGGTTCCGGCCATGATCTACGTCCTTCGCATGCCGACCAATGTCGTGGTCGGAACGTCGCTGTTCCAGATCATTTTCGTTACCGGCCTGGTCACGGTGCTGCATGCGGTGGAAAACCAGACGGTCGATTTCGTGCTGGCGCTCCTGCTGCTGACAGGCGGGGTCGTGGGTGCGCAGTTCGGCGCACGCATGGGACACAGGATGCAGGCAGAGCAGCTTCGCGCCCTTCTGGCGCTGCTGGTGCTCGCCGTCTGCGCGCGCCTCGCTTACGACCTCGTGGCCGAACCAAGCGAGCTTTACAGCCTTTCCTTCGGAGGCGGGCTGTGAGGGCGCGGCGGTGGCTCATGGCAGGCCTCGTGGCGGCGGGCCTCGCGGGACCGGCTTCTCCGCCTGCGGGCGGCGCCGAACAGGCGCGCCTGTCCGCCGACCTTTCCGATTACGAGATCCAGATCAGTTCGAGTTTCGCGGGCACGAGCCTGATCCTGTTCGGCTCCATCGACGGCATTGAACCGAGCCCCGTCAACCGCAATGAATGGGACGTGGTCGTGGTGGTGCGCGGCCCGGACGTGCCGGTGACCGTGCGCCGCAAGGAACGTCTTGCCGGCGTCTGGATGAACCGGACGGCCGTCACCTTCGCCAATGTGCCCAGCTATTATTTCGTGGCCAGCTCGCGCCCGCTGGAAACCGTTACCAGCGAATGGGCGCTGCGGCGCAACCGGGTGGGAATCGCCAATCTCAACCTGCTGCCCGCCTCCCGCCCCCCTTCCGCCGATCTGGAGAATTTCCGCGACGCGGTCGTGCGCACCCAGCGCCAGGAAGGACTGATCGACGAGGCGCCCTATGGCGTGACCTTCCGCAGTGACACGCTGTTCCGGACCGAGATCGATTTTCCCGCCAAGGTGCCCGTCGGCCAGTACCGGGTGGAGGTTCACCTGCTGAAGAACGGCCTGTTCGTGGATGCCCAGAGCATTCCCCTCTACGTCAACAAGACGGGGATCGAACGCCGGATTTTCGAACTGGCTCACGAAACGCCCCTGCTTTACGGCATCCTGGCCGTCCTCATTGCGCTGGGGGCGGGATATCTGGCCTCGCTGCCCTTCCGGCGGAACTGAGTCCGGGCGGCCCTGCTGCGGCTTTCCGCAGCGGGAACCTTGCATATACTCGCGCAGCGCCATCCGGTATGATCCCGACCCGGACGCAGGCCGCCAGTGCGGGAGGGGTACATGGCCGACAAAACCTGGACGCAAAAGCGCATTCCGCAGTCGGCGGCGGCGCTCGGCTATGCGGGTGCGATTCCCTTCATCGTCGCCTCGCTGCTGAGCTGGTTTCCGGACCCGCTGGTCAGTGAGGCGGCCATCGTCATGCTGATCGGCTTTTCGGTCGTTATCCTCTCCTTCATGGGCGGCGTGCGCTGGGGCATCGCCACCAGCCTGGAGAGCGGGCCCACCTTTCCCCAGCTTACCATCGCCATCGTGCCCGCGGCCGTGTCATGGATCGCCATGATTCTGGGCTCCGACATGGTGGGCTTGGGGGAAAACGCGGCCGCCGTGCAGCTCGTGCTGATGATCGTCGCGTTCATTCTGCTGCTGCTGTCGGATTTGCAGATCACCCGCGCGGGCGAAGCGCCCGACTGGTATCCGGGCCTGCGCATCCCGCTCACCCTGCTGGTGGAAGCGTCCCTTATCGGCGCGCTGGTGAAGGTGATCTTCTACTCGCCGGAAATCATGTGAAGCACGCCAGACCGGCGAACAGGTGCGGCGGGCGCCGCCGGAGAGGCCCGGCCGCGCGCCGCCGACTGTCTTTCCTGACAAGCAGATACTTACCAGGCCCACTGAAGGCCCGCGCGGCCGCCCCAGGTAGCCTCCGAATCGCGGCCGGCGAAATCCGCCCAGCCGGCACCGAAACCGGCATCCCAGGTCCAGCGCTGCCCGGCGGCCGTCAGGCTGCCGATGGCGCTGAGGCCGAAGGCGTGGGAATCGCCCTCGAAATTGCCGTAACCGGCGCGCACCGCGAAGCTTTCCGTGGGCGCCAGATCCGGAGACTCCAGCGCAAGAGCAAGCGCCACGCCGGCCTGAACCTCGCCCACGGCCTCGAACACCGCACCGCCATCGCTGGCCAGATGACCGGCGGCGTCCGTCGTCACCAGTTCAAGCGGACCGGACTGGCGAATTTTGCTGAGCCGGCTGGTGATGCCCGGCGCCGTATAGGTATTGCCGGAAGTTCCCAGCACGAATTCGTTGGGAAGCGTCGCCGTGGCCCCCGACCCCAGCGCGGTGGAGCCGGGCGCCGTTGCCGAAGAGAACGCGCCTACCGCGGTGGACAGATCGCCGGAAGCCACCGCATCGGCCCCCACCGCCGTCGACAGGCCGCCGCCGGCCGTGGTGCCGTTGCCGTCGCCGTCGCCGTCGCTGCCCACCGCGACAGAGCCGTCGCCGGAGGCTTCGGTATCCGGGCCGCAGGCCAGAGAGTCGGCGCCCGTGCCCGCTGCACCGCCGTCGGTGTCCACGCCGGCAGTGGCGATGTCATCGTCATTGGAATCGAGCAGGCACTCCTCCGCTCGCGCCTCGCCGACAGGAGTGCATATGAACGCCGCCGCCAGAGCCAATGCTCCGGCCACGGCCGGTGTCTGAGTGAAACTCAACGGGAACCGGTTACCTTTCGTCCTGGACATGGCATGCACCTTTCCCGATTAATAAGAGGAAGATCTGCAAGGGAACCGGCAACGTGAGAACCTCCTCACGCACTCCCCCCGTCCGCCCGGATTGCCCGCAAGCGCCCGATTGATCCGGACACGGCGGAAGCCGGACGGCCGTACGTTCCCCAATTATGTCTGAAGCGCGGCCGGGAAATTCATACCGGGTTCTGGTCCCGCCGCGCAAAACGCAAAACCCGAGGGCCGCGCGCGAATCGCGGCCTCATGCCGAATTCTTGATGCACAAACGGGCCGAGTGCAAGTGCTTTGGCTGTCCCGCACGCCGCTTTCGGAGTCTTGCGCACCGCCGCCGCGTGGTGCGGCGTGCCGTCAGCCAATCAGGCCCGCGTTCCTTCCGGAAACGGAATGTTCCCGTGCTGCCGGGCGCGGCACCTGTTTCTTCTGCGTGCGCCCTGAAGGTTCCCCGGCCGGAACGGTTGGATTATTGCAGTTCGGTAACGGGCGTTCCGCGCTTGGCGGGATTGAGGCTGACCCCCAGAAGCCGCCATTGGCCGCCCACCGGCTGGAACAGGAGATTGAAATTCACCTGGAGCGGCTTTGTCGGGAAATGCCCTGTCAGCCGCAAAAACCCCTTCGAGGTAATCTGTGTATTTGCGAATTGCGGGTTGTAGATCACGATCGGGCTCAGATCCAGATTCGACTGGCGCAATTTGGCGAAGATCTTCTCCAGATCCTTGACCGAATTCTTGTCCCGGAACGAAGGGGCCGCGAGTTCGCGCAGGACGGCGTAATTCCCGGTCTGGTTGGCCTGGTTCACGGCGATGATGGCCGTCTTGGTAAGCATCACCAGATGCCGTGTATCCACCGGCAATCCGTTGTCCTCCGCCTGGGCGGCACCCTGAAGGGCGAAAACCGCCACTACCCCCAGCAGGAGAACGCGAAAAGCTGATTTGAACATGACCGGGCCTCTTGTCTTTCGTCTGAAGCGAATCCCATCCGCCACCGGATGCGCAATCATAGGCTCCGCCACCCACCATGAAAAGAAAACGCCACCGGCATGACGCCGATGGCGCTTTTCACCTGTTCGGATGGCGTTTACCAGGCCACCTGCACGCCGGCGCGGCCGCCGATGCCGTAATCCTGGTAGGCCTTGAACTCGGACCAGCCGCCGCCGACCGACAGGTCGAAGGCCCACTGGGCACCGCCGCCCGTGGTGCCGAGCAGGCCCAGCATGCTCAAACCGAGGCCGTGCGCATCGCCCTCGAAATTGCCGTAGCCGAGGCGCATGGCGAATTTCTGGCCGTCCCTGAGATCCGGATCTTCCATCGCGAACGACATGGCGACGCCGCCCTTGAGCATGGCGAGACCGTCGAACACCTCCCCGCCGTCAGAGGCCAGATGGCCCGCGGCATCCGTGGTCAGCAGTTCGAGGCGGCCCACCTGACGGTCCCGGCTGAGCTCGGAGGTGATGCCGGGCGCGGTGTAGGTGTTGCCTCCATGGCCGAACATCATCTCGTCCACGGCAGCCGTCACGGCGCCGGTGCCGAGAGCGGTGGACCCGGTAAACGATGCGGCCGATCCGGCGCCGAACGCCGACGAACCGGCTGCCGTAGCCGAGGCGCCGTCGCCAAAGGCCGATGAGGAATCGCCCGAGGCGACCGCGCCGGAACCGTAGGCGGATGCTTCCGAACCGGACGCAGTGGCGAATGCGCCGGTCGCAGTCGACAAAACGCCGCTGGCGGTCGCCGAGTCGCCCAAAGCCGTGGCGCTGGCGCCGCTGGCGTCTGAGTGCGCGCCGATCGCAGTCGCATGGTCTCCCGTCGCATCCGCATCATAGCCATAGGCGGCCGAGTGGAATCCGTCCGCGTCCGCCAGGAAGCCTGCACCGATCGACTCGACGCCGTCCGTGCTTACCCCGTTGCCAATAGCCACGCTGTTGTCGGCGGTGGCGGACGAATCCGCACCGAGCGCCACCGTTCCCGCGGCCGTGGCGCCCGCGTTTTTGCCGACGGCCGTCGAATTCGCGGCTGTTGCGTCCGCGCTCTGGCCTACCGCCGTGGAATTGTCGCCAAGGGCATCGGCATCGGCGCCCAGAGCCACCGCGTTCGAACCGGTCGCTTCGGAAGCATCGCCCACGGCTGTCGAGTTCTCACCCGTGGCTTCCGCGAACGCACCGACCGCCGTGGCGAAGGTGTCGCTCGCCGTGGATTCCGCACCGATGGCCGTGGACCGTCTCGCCGTGGCTGCGGAATTCACGCCTACTGCCGTCGAATTGACGTCCGAGGCCGTAGCGTTCGTGCCACAGGCGAGCCGATCGTTTCCGCTGCCCGTGGCGCCGCCGTCGCCGTCCGTCGAATCATCGAAATGCGGCGGAATGGTGCCATCGGTGTCGTAGGTCACGCGGCCGTCATTCACCGTGTCCAGCAGGCATTCGTCGGCCCGCGCCTGCTGCGGCGCCGAAACCGTGAACGCCATTGCCAGCGCCAATATGCTGACGCCCGACGCCAACTGAACCTTACCGGATGGAAAACTCGCCCCTCTCTTTTTACGCGACATGTCACGTACCTTTCCGTCTATCCAAACAGAACGCCGGAATAGACCCGTCTCACACAGGACGAGGATGGACGCTGAAACGTTCGCCGCCCCTGAACCATGAGAACTCGATCGGCCATCGGTGGATTGAAGGCACCAAGGGCCGGACGGGTCTCTTTTCCTATGATTCGATTGTTGGCATTGCGGACGGAGGTACTCAAGAAGTTTGGCCGCATTCTCGCCAGAATTTTGCCATTTGCGCTCTATTTGCACCGCAATCATGCCGGTTTCGGTCAGATTACGTGCAATCGAACGGCGGCCTCTCGCTGCTTTCTTAAAAGGCGAACAGGAGTGCTCGGTGGCAAGAACCGGCAGGCGCTCCATGTGGGCGCGCGGGGGCCGGCTATTGGGAATTTTCGGCCATGACGCCGGCGTCAACATGTCCGCCCGCGTCGATGCAGTTCACCTGGCAGCCGCAGCCCAAACAGGACAGTTCGAGAAGGAAGCCCCCTGCCGCTTACGGCGGGGAGCTTTCGCTTTTCCGGCGGCCGTTCGTCACCGGATAGAGCCGCTCCCGGCCCAGCAGCCAGGCGGTGAAGCCTTCCGCGAACAGAGGGGCAAAGGCGGCATCGGTCACATCGAGCCCGCCGGTGTAAGCCCCGAATGCGGGCATGACGAGGCGCGCGCCGTCGCCCGCAAAACAGCGCCGCCGCACGCGCCGCCCCCTCCGGCGCACGGCAGCGGCGGGATGCAGATGGCCCGCCACCTCCCCGGGCGCGGGACCGGCAAGCGGTTCGTGCCGGAAGGTGAGACCGCCCCGTTCGAGAGAGTCCATGCATTCGCCGCCGAGCCCATCAGGCGGCGCAGGATCGTGATTGCCGGTGAGCCAGACCCAGTTCCGCCCTGTCATCAGATTCCGGAGCATCCGCCGGTCCTCGCCGTGCAGCCGGGCGCTGCCGCCGCCGTCGTGAAAGGAATCGCCCAGCGCCAGCACCGTCCGTGGACGGAGTTTTTCGCATACTGCCGCGAGCCGCTTGAGCGTCTCGGCGGTGTCCCAGGGCGGCAGCAGCACGCCGCGCGCCGCAAAGGCCGAGCCTTTCTCCAGATGCAAATCGGAGACGATGACCATGCGCTCCGCCGGCCACCACAGCGCACCGGAGAGGTGGAGATGAAGCTCGGCCTGACCGGGGCCGAGGGTGATGCCCATGTTTCCGCTCATTTCCGCGCAAGCATATCCGAGGAGCAATACGTAGGGCGGGTAGAGCGTCAGCGAAACCCGCCAACTGAGCCGGCCGCCCGGCCGGATGGCGGGTTTCGGCCTGCGGCCTCTACCCGCCCTACAGTTCTAATCCAGCCTTACGGCGTCCTCGATCAGATGATCCGCCGCCTCGCCGAGAATTGCTTCATTGGCCTCGCCGTGGATGGGCTCGCGGCCGATTTCCAGCATTACGGGCACGGCCAGCGGCGAGACGCGGGGCAGGTCCTTGCGGGTCAGGCGGCCGCGCACCCGGCGCAGCATATCGCCCAGCCGCTTGATGTCCAGAAGCCCGGAGGCCGCATCCTGCCGCGTGGCGCGCAGGAGGATGTGGCCGGGCTCATGGCTGCGCAGCACGTCATAGATGAGGTCGGCGGAAAAGGTCACCTGCCGCCCGGATTTCTCCGCACCCGGAAAGCGCCGCTCGATCAGCCCGGCGATCACGGCACACTGGCGGAAGGTGCGCTTGAGCAGCACGGATTCGGCCAGCCACGCCTCCAGGTCGTCGCCCAGCATGTCCTCGTCGAACAGCGCGTGCATGTCCACGCCGCCGAGAGGCCGCAATCCCCAGACCGCCAGCGCATATTCATTGGCGACGAAGCCCAGCGGCCGCAGCCGCGCCCGTTCCAGCCGCCGCGTCAGCAGCATGCCCAGCGTCTGATGCGCCGGGCGGCCCTCGAACGGATAGCAAACGAGATAGAACTTGTCCGCCCGCGGAAAGGTTTCGATGAGCATTTCCCCCGGCCCGGGCAGGGCGGAGCGCAGGCGCTGCAGTTCCAGCCATTCGGCGACGGGCGCGGGCAGCGCCTTGCGGCTTTCCGCGTCATGGATCAGGTGCCGGACGCGTTCGGCCAGATAGGTGGAGAGCGGAAACTTGCCGCCCGCCCATGAGGGCACCATCGGGTCCTCGCCCGTTGCCCGGGTCACGAGAACGTCCGTCTCCCGAATACCCTCGAATCGCAGCACTTCGCCCGCAAAGAGGAACGTGTCGCCGGGCGTCATCTGGTCGACGGTGGCTTCTTCCACCTCGCCCAGAACGCGGCCGCCGCGCCCGACCGCGCCGCCCGGGGCACCGGGCACGGACCTTGCCGCCATCCGCCGTGTCAGGCGTACCTTGAGCATGGGCGCTTCGACAATGGTGCCCACATTAAGCCGGTAGCGCTGGGCCACGGCGGGGTGAGCGACGCGGAACGCGCCTTCCTTCGTCTTCACGATGCGCCGGAACCGGTCATAGGTTTTGAGCGCATAGCCGCCGGTGGCGACGAATTCCGCCACCTCCTCGAACGTCTCGTAGGAAAGCTCCGCATAGGGAGCGGCGGAGGTGATCTCGTCATAAAGGTCCGGCATGCGGAAGGGCGCGGCGCAGGCCATCCCCAGCACGTGCTGGGCGAGCACGTCGAGGCTGGCGGCGCGGGGCGGCTCACCGTCCAGCACATGGGCGACGGCCGCCTCGCGCGCCGCCTCGCATTCCAGCACCTCGAAGCGGTTGGCGGGCACCAGCAGGGCGCGGCTGGGTTCGTCCAGCCGGTGATTGGCGCGGCCGATGCGCTGGAGCAGGCGGCTCGCCCCCTTGGGCGCGCCCACATGGATGACGAGATCCACATCGCCCCAGTCGATGCCCAGATCGAGGGTGGAGGTGCACACCACGGCGCGCAGCCGCCCGTCCGCCATCGCGGCCTCCACCTTGCGCCGCTGCGAGACGTCGAGACTGCCGTGATGCAGCGCGATGGGCAGGGTTTCCTCGTTTAGCCG
>JBKHIN010000095.1:0-8892 GCA_046538635.1 Alphaproteobacteria bacterium | reverse complement strand
GCCTGGGCCACGGCGATGAGGCCGAGCGGCCCGCAGCGCGCCGGGTCCTCGCAGCGCACGGCTCCCCGCGGATGGCTGATCAGGGAAGCCAGCGCCTCGCCCACGGGAAAATAGGTTCCCGCTACCGAGCCGGTCGCGATCTTGAAGAATTCGGAATAATGATTGATGCGCGGGATGGCCTCATCGGGCATGGGCGACATTCCCGGCAGGACCAGCATCGCCGCGGCCATCAGCGCGCACAGACGCACTGCCCCCCTCCTTAACCATTCTCTACCGGAAAAAGACCACCGAACGCCCATACCTTCTATATAGATTTTGGCGCTGGATTGCCAACCGGAAAGTGCGGAAATCCGCCCTTTTCAGAAGATTCCGTCCTGTCCGGCGCACGGCCGCGCGCGAGGCCCGCCTGCGTGTCCGGCCGGCGGCGCCGTTAACCTTCCGTGCCATGAATGTTCATATGAAGGCGGTCCGGCGCTTTTCCCGCTGCAGCGCGCCGGAGCGCGCTTAGGGCGTTGTTAACCCTGAATTCGAAATATTCTCCCGCGGCCGGAACCACGGCGACATCCCGGCCGCGCGGAAAACGCAGTCCGTCGCCGGTTATGCGGAGGAATTTGCACATGCCGGTGAAAAGGACAGCGGCATCGTCGCGAAGCGCGCTGCTTCTCAAATCCCGCTGCGGTGGCCCGAAGCGGGGCAAATTCGCCATTCCGCGGGGCAAGCCGTCCGGCGTGCTCCCGGGACGCAAGCGCTCCGGCAATCCAACTTCAAATTCGTCCGGGTACGACGGCAATCAAACGGGGACATAACTCCATGCCCGGCATCTCCACCCTGCACCATTCCCCGGCGGTTTCGGACCGGCCGGCCTTCTTTCCCGCCGCGACGGGCAAGCGGCCCGTGTTTCTTTCCCGCGATCTCTACGGCTTCGTGCCCGCCGGCTTTTCCGGAGAGCCGGCGCCGGGCGTGCTGAAGCGCTATCAATGCATCCGCGCCGGCTCCGTCGCCGCCCTGGCGGGTCCGCCCTCTCTCCGGCTGCCGGTGCGCAACCGGGTGCGCCATGCGCTGGGCAAGCTGAGGACCTATCAACGCGTGCTCGAGGAAGTGATGCGCCTCACGCCCGTTCTGCCCGCGCGTTTCGGCAGCCGCCTGCCCGACCGGTCCACGGCACTGCGCCTGCTCAGCCGGAACGAGGACAGGCTGACGCGCGCCATCGCCACCTACGGCCATCTGCTCCAGCTCGAACTCCGGGTCAGCGGCCCCCGGGTCGAGCCCGGCGTCGGTTCCCGCATCCTCGCCGCGCGCGAACATATCCGGCTCGAACTCAAGAACCTGTGTCTCGCCATGCAGGAAAGGACGGACGCCTCCGCCGGCACATTGCTGGGTCTCACCATGCTCATCCGTCCCTTCGACGAGGCGCGCCTCGATGCGGCGCTCGCCCGCCTCGACGGCGAATTCGGCGGCTGGCTCCGGTTCCATTGCATCGGCCCCCTGCCGCCCTGCAATTTCATCCGCGCCGCCGTGGAGCGCAGCGGGAACGGCGCTTCCGGCTGGACGCTGAACCTGAACTCCACCCTGCCCGGCGCGGCCTGGCCGCCCATCCTGAACCCGGATTTCGCGCAAGTCCGCGGCGCGGCCTGACGTTCCGATCTTCCCGCTCCCCCCGGTGACGGCGGCAACGCGCCCGTCCGGCCGGGCTTTGCCGTCCCCTTCGGTCTTTCCCGCCCTGCCCGGTGGAAATGGGCTGGTCAGCCCGCGCCAACCGGCACATATTTGGATTCATTCTAATTCGCGATGAGCAGGGGATGCCGATGGGTTATCTCGGGGACAGTCATGGCGCACGGCGCCCGGCTTGGCGGCCGGCCGCAAGGCCCGTCGCGGCAAGGGGGGCCGTTGTCCTGCTCTTCGCCGCTCTCCTTTGGCCGGGTGCCGCCGCCGCCAAACGCCTGACCGTGGTGTGCACCATTGCCCAGATCTGCCAGCCGCTGGACGAGATCGTGGGCGGCGAGGTGAATTTCGACGCCCTGCTGGGCGAGGGCACCGACCCCCATCTCTACCGCCTGACGCGCTCCGACGTCGCCAAGCTGACGCGCGCCGATATCGTGCTGTGGAGCGGCCTCCATCTGGAGGCGCAGATGACGCCGGTAATGAACCGGCTGGCGGCGGCCAAGCCCGTGGTCGCGCTCTCCGAATCGCTGCCCGAGGAAAAGCTGCTGAACGACGAGGAAGGCGCCCGCGATCCCCATGTCTGGATGGACCCGGCGCTCTGGCGCCATGTGCTGACGAAGGGCGTGGAAGTGGTCGCAAAGGCCGATCCGGAGAACGCGGCGGCCTACCGCAAGTCGGCCCAGCGCTATTTCGGCCGGCTGGAAAAGCTGCACCGGTATATCGCCAAAGTGATCTCCAGCGTGCCGGAGGAGCGGCGCGTGATGATCACCGCCCATGACGCCTTTCACTATCTGGGCGTGCGCTACGATCTGGAGGTGCTGGGCATCCAGGGCACGAGCACGGAAAGCGAGGCCGGCCTGCGCCGCATCGAGAACCTGGTCGATTTGCTGGTGAAGCGGAAGATCAAGGCCGTTTTCGTGGAAACCACCGTTACCGACCGGAATGTCCGGGCGCTGATCGACGGGGCGGCGGCGCGCGGCCACAAGGTGGTGATCGGGGGCAGCCTGTATTCGGACGCCATGGGCACGGCGGGCACGTATCGGGGCACCTATATCGGCATGATGGACCACAACGCCACCACCATCGCCACCGCGCTGGGGGGCGCGGCGCCCGCGGGCGGCATGTCCGGAAAGCTGACGGAGTAAGGCATGTACGGCCGCAGTGACGATTTCGAGACAATCACGAAGCCGGAGGCCGAAGCCCCCGCCCCCTGCGCCGGGGACAGCCCCTTGTGCGTGCACGGACTGACTGTCGCCTACCGGGAGAAGCCGGTGCTGTGGCAGGTGAATTTCGAGGCGCCGCCCGGCGCGCTCGTCGCCATTGCCGGTCCCAACGGTGCGGGCAAGTCCACCTTCATCAAGTCGGTGCTGGGCATCGTGCCGCCGCTCTCGGGCCGGATCGAGGTGTTCGGCAAGCCCATTTCGCGCATGCGCCGCCGGGTGGGCTATGTGCCCCAGCGCACCTCCGTGGACTGGGATTTCCCGACCACGGCGCTGGATGTGGTGACCATGGGCCTTTACGGGCAGATCGGCTGGCTGAGCCCGGTGCGCGCGCGCCACCGGCGCACGGCCATGCGCTATCTGGAACAGATGGGCATGGCGGAATTCGCCCATCGCCAGATCGGCCAGCTTTCCGGCGGCCAGCAGCAGCGCGTGTTCCTCGCCCGCGCACTGGCACAGGACGCCGATCTCTATCTCATGGACGAACCGCTGGCAGGCGTGGATGCCGCCACCGAGCGAGCGGTGATCAGGGTGCTGCGCGGCCTGCAGGCGCGCGGGCGCACGGTCATTGCCGTGCATCACGATCTGGAAACGGTGCCTGAATATTTCGATCACGTCATGGTGCTGAATGTCACGGTGATTTCGGCGGGGCCCGTAGCGGAGGCCTTCACGCAGGAGGCGCTCGAGGCCGCCTATGGGGGCCGCATGCCCGCCCATCTGACCGCGGGGCTGAAACGGTGATCGCCGAGCTGTTCCGGATACTGACTTTTCAATCGGGCTACAATACTTCGGTCGTGCTTGCGGGCGTGACCATTCTCGGGCTCGGCGGCGGCGTGGTCGGCAGTTTCGTGCTGCTGCGCCGCCGCGCCCTGATGAGCGATTCCATCAGCCATTCCACCCTGCCCGGTGTGGGCATCGGTTTTCTCACCGCACTGGTGCTGGGCGGCACAGGGCGGGAGTTGCCCATCGTCATGCTCGGCGCGGTGGCGACGGCGACGGTCGGCATTCTCGCGGTGCAGTGGATCCGGGACAATACACGGCTGGCGGAGGACGCGGCCATCGGCACGGTGCTCAGCGTCTTTTACGGCCTGGGCATCGTGATCTTCAGCTACATCCAGACGCTTGACGTGGGTTCGCAGGCGGGCCTGACCAGCTTTCTTCTGGGCACCACGGCGGCGCTGCGCCTCAACGAGGCGTGGATCATCGGCGGCGCCTCCGCGCTGGTAACGCTCGCGAGCGCGGCGCTGTTCAAGGAATTCCGCCTGCTCTGTTTCGATCCGGAATTCGCCGCCGCGCGCGGCTATCCCGTGGCGCGCCTCGATCTCGCGCTCATGGCGCTGCTGCTCTGCGTGGTGGCGATCGGGCTGAAGACGGTGGGCATGGTGCTGATCATTGCGCTGGTGATCGTACCGCCGGTCGCGGCCCGTTTCTGGACGGAGCGTCTCACCCGGATGGTATGGGCCGCCGCGCTCATCGGGGGCTTGAGCTGCTGGCTGGGCGCCGCGCTCTCCGCCCTGCTTCCCAACCTGCCCTCGGGCAGCGTCATCGTGCTGACGGCGGGCGGGTTCTTTCTGTTCAGCTTTCTGTTCGCCCCGGCGCGCGGCCTGCTCGCCTCGGCCATCCGCCATATCCGCTTCCGCTGGCGGCTGGCCCTGCAACAGGGGCTCGTGGGCGCAGGCGCCGGCGAGCCGCCCTCGGGCGTGGTCCGGCGCTTCCTCAGATGGCGCGGTCACCTGTCCTCCGCAGGCGGACTGACCGAGCGCGGGCGCGAGGCGGCCCGGGAGGCGGAAGCCGCGCTGGCCGCCCTGCAGGGCGCATGGCCCGGAGGGGCAGGCACGCGGAGGCGCGCATGAGCCCGGGCTTCTTCACCATCGACCTGCCCGCCGCGCTCACCGGCGCGTTCGCCTGCCTCGTCTGCGGGCTTCTGGGCAATTTCCTGATTCTGCGCCGCCAGGCGCTGGTGGGCGACGCCATTTCCCATGTGGTGCTTCCCGGCATCGTCGCCGCATTTCTCATCACGGGAACCATGACGGCGGGGCCCGTCATGCTGGGGGCGATGGGTGCGGCGCTCGTCGCCGTGGGGCTGATCGAGGCGGTGCGCCGCCTGGGCGGGCTGGAGCCCGGCGCGGCGATGGGCGTGGTTTTCACCATCATGTTCGCGGGCGGGATCGTCCTCCTGGAGCAGTACGAGCTGGGCGGCGCCCATATCAGCGCCGACCATGTGCTCTATGGCAATCTGGAAGGCGCCATCTGGATCGGGCCCCAGGGCTGGGCGGATGTGATCAACCCCGGCTTCTGGCCCAGCCTGCCCCGCCCGCTGGTGACGCTTTCGGGCGTCACGGCGTTCATTGCCGCCGTGATTGTGATTTTCTTCAAGGAACTGAAGATTACGACCTTCGATCCGGGGCTCGCCGCCGCGCTGGGCTTTGCGCCGCGCCTGGTGGGTTTCGCGCTGATGTTCCTGACGGCGCTCGCCGCCGTCGCCGCCTTCGAGGCGGTGGGCTCCATTCTGGTGATCGCCATGTTCATCTGCCCGGCGGCGACCGCGCGCATGCTGACGGACAGTCTCGCCGCCCAGATCTGGCTGAGCGCTGCCGTTTCCGTGCTTGCGGCGTTTTCCGGCTATGTGCTGGCGGCCTTCGGGCCGTTCTGGCTGGGGGCGGAAAACTCCCTCAACGCGGCAGGCATGATCGCGGTCGCGGCGGGGATTCTGCAGCTTCTCGCTATGGTGTTCGCGCCCCGCTACGGCGCGCTGGCGCGGACGCTGGCCCGGCGGCGCGAAGGACGGCGGCAGCGCCGGGCACGCGCAACGGCGTGACTCCGTTTCTGTAGAAACTTTTTTACTTGTGCGGCGGTATTTACGGGACCATCTTTCGGTTCGCCGGAATATCCCGGCGTTTTCATGGAGACCACAATGGCCACGGCCAATGTTTCCAACGGCCCGAACAGGGGCGGCAAAGCCGCCGCGGGCAAACCCCATCCCCAGCCGTCAGCGCCCGAAAAGCCGCAGACCAAACCGGGCCGCAAGAAGGGTAAAGAGGGGCGCGGCAAGAAGAAGTGACGCCTCCGGAAAGGCCGGAATGAGACGGCGGCGCGGGTCTCTCCCGCGCCGTCTATCGTTTATGGCCCGGCTGCCCGGTAAGCCGGACAGGTTATGCGCTCAACTCAGCGGGCGGATGTTCTGGTTGAACCGGAACAGGTTCTCCGGGTCGTACTCGGTTTTGAGCGCCCGCAGCCGTTCATATTTCGTTGCCCCGTAGGCGGCCCTGATCCGGTCTTCGCCCTCCTCGCCCAGGAAATTCATGTAGCTGCCGCCGGTCGAATGCGGGTGGACCGCCTCGAAGAAGTTGCGGGACCATGCAATCTGTTCCTCCGGACGCTCGCTGCCGGTCCAGACCGAATTGATGTTGAGGGCATGCTCGGCATTGCGGTCCTCGAAGGCGGCCGCGCCGCTGTCCAAGCCGCGGATCGCGCCGCCGAGATGGAACAGGATGGTGTAGGACGCCAATGACGGTGCCTTCCAGGCATGCGCCACCAGCGTGTCGATGACGGCATCGCTGAGCGGCGGCAGGTAGTCCGCCTTCCAATAATAGTGGAGCCCGTGCGGAACACTGGCATCCAGCGTGCCCTGGTGATCGACATAAGGCCTGGGTTCGATCAGGTCGATCAGCGGCTCGCCATGGGCCCGGAACGGCGCGAGCACCCGCTCCCCCTCTTCCAGATCGCCCGCATAGCAGACCCCGATCATGATCACCGGCCGGCCGTGCAGTTCCTGCGGCAGGAACGGGGCCGGCGGCGCATGCCTCAGATAAACGATGGTGGTCAACTCATCGGGGGCGGCGGCGACATAATCCCGATAGAATCTCAGAACCTCCGCGGCGCGCTCGGCCGGATGCAACACAAGGCCCGCAAGTACCTGCGGGCCGACCGGATGCAAACGGTACTCGAAATTCGTGACCACCCCGAAATTGCCGCCGCCACCCTTGAGGCCCCAGAACAGTTCGGCGTTCTCCTCGCCGCTGGCACGCACGAGGTCTCCATCGGCGGTGACAACATCGCAGGAAACCAGATTGTCGCAGGTCAGGCCGTGTTTACGCATCAGCCAGCCGATGCCGCCGCCAAGCGTAAGCCCGGAGATGCCGGTATGGGTGATGACCCCGCCCGGCGTCGCCAGTCCGCAGGCCTGGGTTTCCTGGTCGAACTCGCCCCACAGCAGGCCCGGCTCGGCCCGCGCCGTGCGCGCATGGGCGTCAACCTGCATCCCCTTCATGGCGGAGAGGTCGATGACCAGGCCGTCATCGCACAGCGCCGTGCCGGCGACGCCATGTCCGCCGGCCCGCACGGCGACCGGCAGGTCATGGGTGCGGGCGAACCGGATGGCCTCCCGGACGTCGTCGGGCCCGGCGCATCGCACGATGACTGAAGGCCGCCGGTCGATGGCGCCGTTCCAGATGGCGCGGGCGTCGTCATAACCGTCGTCCTCCGGGCGAAGAATGGCGCCCCGGCACGACGCGGCCAGACCGTCAATATCCGGTGTCATATGGTTTCCTCCCCTGTATGAGCGGGCTTGCGGATCACTCCGTCATGCTGAGGATGCCGGGTTGCCGTTTTGAATCCAGTCCATAATGTGAACTGGACCGCGCGGCAGAGGCATGGCTGAATCACATCATGGAAACCTACCGCCAGTACTGTCCGCTTGCGAAGGCGCTGGAAATCGCCGGTGAGCGGTGGACCCTGCTGATCGTGCGGGAGCTGCTTGCCGGTGCGCAGCACTTCAACGAGATCGCGCGCGGGCTTCCCGGCATACCGCGCTCACTGCTCGCCGAGCGGCTGAAACGTCTGGAACATGCGCAAATCGTCCGGCGGGAGGCGGCCGGACAGCGCGTCCGGTATGTGTTGACGGATGCCGGACAGAGGCTTCAGGACGTGGTCAATGTCATGGGCCGGTGGGGTGTCGATTGGGCTTTCGGCCCGCCGCGGGAAGAGGAGCTTGATCCCGTTCTGCTGCTTTGGTGGATGCGCCGCCGCCTCGTTCCCCGCTATCTGCCGGGCCGGCGCGCCGTGGTGGAGTTCAACTTCACCGGCGCAAGGCGCGGGCGCTACTGGCTGGTGGTCGAAGAGGACGGTGAGGCCTCCGTGTGCCTGCACGATCCGCGCTTCCAAATCGATGTGCTGGTGACGGCCGATATCGCGGCCTTCTATGAGGTCTGGCTCGGCCGGATGCCGATGCGCCGGGCAAGGGACGCCGGCCTCATCACCATCGAAGGCTCGCCCGCCATGGAACACAGCTTTCCGCGCTGGTTCGCCTTGAGCCCCATGGCCGGCTATGTGCGCGGTCCGCACGCGTACCCTGCCTGACCGGCCCGCCCGGCGGACAACTCCAACCCCGGGGGGGGGGCCGGTGGTTGACGGCTCCGCCTGCGAGGTCCACTTTACAACCGTCCCGGGGGCGCCCCGACAAGGGGCTGAGATCGGACTGGCTTCCCGGCGCCGCCCGCAAGGGCTCCGGCAAGCAGCGTCCTGTCCCTTAGAACCTGATCCGGTTCGTACCGGCGTAGGAACGGGAATCCTGCGGCAAGGGCGGCAATGCCCGCCAGCGCCCCCCGCGCCGCACTTTTCTCCCCCAAGCCGGACCAAGCGGATCGTGCCTTTCGAGGAAATGAGAGGATCGACCCATGTCCGTAGCCACAAAACGCACCGAAAGCCCGATCACCGCCGATACCGTGACCACCGGCCCGCTGCCGGCGTCCCGCAAGATCTACGTTCAGAGCCCGCGCATGGACGACGTGCGCGTGCCCATGCGCGAGATCGAGCTTTCCGGCGGCGAACCGCCTTTTTCCGTATACGATACGTCCGGCCCCTATACGGACCCGGAGCAGTCCATCGACATTACGAAGGGACTGCCGCCCCTGCGTTCGCGCTGGATCGAGGCGCGCGGCGATGCGCAAGCCTATGAGGGCCGCGCGCTGCGGCCCGAGGATGACGGCCTGAAATCCGGCCAGTCCATCGG
>JBKHIN010000094.1:0-8927 GCA_046538635.1 Alphaproteobacteria bacterium | reverse complement strand
GCCTCCATCACGGCGCCGCCCGCCCACAGGCGCGAAAGCACCGCCACCAACAGGGCGCCGGCCGCCGCCATCGCCGCCATCAGCCCGTAAGCGGCCCCGCCCCAGACTTCATAGAGGTTGCCCGAGATTATCGAGGCCAGGCCCAGGAGCACGGCGAAGGCCGAACTGTAAAGCGTCTGCGCCGTGGCGGCGAAGGCATGGGGCACGGCCTGGGCCAGGAACATCATGGCGCCCAGATGGGCCGCACCGAAGGTCAGCCCGTGCAGGAGTTGAACCGGCACCAGCAGGCCGTAGGGCGGATCGAGCGCGATCAGCGTCCAGCGCAGGAGAGCGGCGGCGGCGCCGATCATCATCCAGCCGGTCGCACCCAGCCAACCCCGGCGGGCGCCGCCGAAGGTGTAGAGCAGCACGATTTCCGCCGCCACGCCAACGGTCCACAAGACACTGAGCCAGGGGCCGGAAATGCCCATCCCCTTCCAGTGCACGGTGCCCAGCGTGTAGTAGAGCGCATGGCTGGCCTGGATGGTGGCCGCGCCTCCCAGAAACAACAGGAAGAGCGGCGAGCGTATCAGTTGCATGACCGCTTCCCGGCTGAAGGGCACGGCCACTTCCTCATGGCCGTCCGGCAGCACGAACCGGTCCGGCGGCAGAAGGAAAGCCACCGCCAGCGCCAGCCCGGTCGCCGACACCACGCTCCAGTAGATGGCACTGCTGCCGAATTCGCCCAGCAGATAGCCGCCCAGAAACACGGAGACCATGAAGGCAAGCGAGCCCCAGATGCGCAGGCCCCCGTAATTGAGGCCGCGCGCGAAGGAGGCGCGCACGCCCATGCTCTCGATCATGGGATTGAGGGCGGCGAGGAACATGGCCACGACCACGTTGACCGCGATCAGGGCCGCGATGCCGTCCACCACCAGAAAGCAAAGCAGGCCGGCGAGCCCGCACGCCGAGAGCAGAATGGTGGCACCCCGCCGGTTGGCGGCGCGGTCGGCGGCATATCCGAAAAGCGGGCCGCTGACGGCGCGGGCGAACAGGCCAAGACCCATCGCCAGCCCCAGAAGCGCAGGCGTCAGTCCCTTGCCGGAAAGCCAGACCTGCCAGTATGGCAGTTGCAGGCCCACCGCGCCGAAAAGGGCGGCATAAAAGAGCGCCAGCCGCCATGAGATGGAGCTGTTGGTCACGGACTTGAACTTTCGAAGATCGACGCGGGGCGGCACTATACGCGCCTTCGAGCAAGGGAGAAATCCTCATGGTAACTGCGGATTTAACCGGGTTGCGTGCCTGGGCGGCGGTCGCGGCCGTCAGCGGCGGGCTGGCGGTGATGGCGGGGGCGTTCGCCGCGCACGGGCTGGAGGCGCGCTCACCGGGAGCCGCCCGCCTGTTCGAGACCGGCGCGCATTATCAGATGGTGCATGCGCTGGCGATGATCGGGCTGCTGGCGCTGCTCCGAACGGCAAAAGGCGCAGCGCTGGCCGCGCTGATCGCCTTCACGGCGGGCATGGTGCTCTTTTCCGGTTCCCTTTATGCCTATGCGCTCACGGACTGGCGGCCGCTGGTGTTCGTGACGCCCTTCGGCGGCACGGCGTACATCGTCGGCTGGGGCGCGCTCGGTGTGGCCGTTTGGCGGCGGCCGGGCAGTCCTCAGGGCTCGTAATCGCCATAGGCGGGCTCGATCAAATCACCGAAGAAAATGGCGTTGAGGAACAGCTTGCTCGTGCCCAGGAAGGTGCCCCGGAAATTGGGATTATCCGCATAGAGCACCACGGTTCCCGCCCCCAGGCGCCGCGCCACGACCGCTGGTTCCCCGCTCACTTCTTCCTGCCGCCGTTTCGAGGCATAGCCCGTCAGCAGGGGTTCCTCGGCATACTGAACGACGGTTGCAAATGGATCCTCCTCCGGCCGTTTCAGAACTATGTCCGTATTTCGGTGCAGGGGCAGCATCCGGTCGCCATAGCCGAAGCCGATGGGATGGGTGTTGTCCAGATCCGCCGAGAAAATGGCCCCGCCGACCACATGCTCCGCATCGCGCAACGGCTTGTCGGCGTAGTCATAGCGCAGCGGTTCTTTCTCTTCGCCTTCCCCGCCTTTTTCGCCGCCGGACTCGGGCTTCTTTTCGCCCTCCTCGCTCTCTTTTTTCTCCTTCTCAAGAAGCGCGCCCTGGGCCCATTCCGCTCCCTGACGAACCCCGATCAAAACGCCGCCTTCCTCCTTGATCCATTGGCCCAGGCGTTCGGTCGTTTCCTCGTCGAGATTCGCCTCCCAGCCGCCGGAGAGGATGATGTGGGTATAGTCCGACCAGTCGATGCCGCCCAGATCGTCCTTCTTGCGCAGCACCACCGGCATGCGCATGCGGTGGTCGAGCAGATGCCAGACCTCGCCCACATCGTAGGAGATAAGGCCGTCCCCATAAATGAGCAATACGGACGGCTTCTTCACCGTGCGCAGCGAAATGGGCGCGCCGAGGTCGCCGCCCGGTATGGGCGTAAGGCCCGAGGTCACCGCATGCACCCGCACGCTGTCCTCCGCGGCGATCTCGCTCACGATCTGATGGATGCGTTCCGCGTCAACGTCCTGACGTACCAGGGGCACGAAAATCGCGCCACGCCCGAATTCCACTTCCCCTTCCGCCGTGTCCACCGTCAGCGGACGGAAGGCCGTGCGCATACGCACGCCCGCCTCCATCAGCCGGTAGGCCGCCCGCGGTGCGTAATATTCCGCCCAGTCGAACATATAGCCGTAAGACGCCTGCGGCGGCGGCTCATAGACGGGAAGCTCGGGCGAGGCCTCCTCGCCCAGCATGCCTTCGCCAAAGCCGCCCTGGATCAGGCGGTGGTAGGTCAGGTCATAGGCCAGCGGCAGCGTCCATCCGGATACGTCGTAAAAAATGTTTTCCTCGAACTCGGTCAGCCGGTCGAACAGGCCGCGGATCATGCGGTATTGGGGCTGCTGAACGGGAACGATGAAGGAATCCCCCGGCGTGTAGCGCTCATTGTTGATCCGCACGTCGCGCGCCAGCCGGTAAACCTTCACGTCGTGGCGGCGCAGCAGGTCCACGAAGTGGAGGAGGCGCGCCCGGTCCCCTTGAGTTTTGAATACAAAGGCGCGCAACATGTCGCCGCCCGCTTCGGTGACGGACTGCTCAAAAAAGGCGCGCTGATAGGTGAGCAATTCCTCACGCAGGTTGAGGCCGCCCTGAATGGTCGTCAGCGAGGTGCGGAAATGGGTTCGGATATTGTCCGCATAGGTCCGAATACCGTTGTCGCCTTCCACCTTGCCGCCGCGCGCGGCCGCCGCCTCGAACAGAATGCCCACCGACCCGTTGATCGACGGATAGGTCGAGCCCTTGCCGATATAGAAGTTGTCGAAGCGTTCCTCGCTGTAATAGAGGCGGGCCTCGGAATCCATGAATTCCGCATGCCGTTTGGAGATCTCCTTGAGCAATTCGCGCTCGCGGTCCGGGATCAGCGGGTTCTTGCGCTTCGGTTCGCCGGGATGGAAGTAGTAGGTCGCGTCCGAACCCATCTCGTGATAGTCGGCCGAGACATTGGGCTTCCACTCGTGCCATTTGCGCATCCAGGCGCGCGACTCGGGCTGCGTCTGCAAGAGCCACTGCCGGTTCAGATCGAACCAGTAGTGATTGGTGCGCGCCTCCAGCCAGAGCCGGTGCTGCGCGTGATCCGGATTGGTGACCGGCACCTCGCTGGAAAACTTGTAGACATGATCGACCCGGCGGCTGTGGCCGTCCGGATTGAAGACGGCGCTGATGAGAATAACGCTGTTCGAAAGCATTTCCTCGATTTCCGGCCCCTGCGCCGCGGCCAGATGCCAGGCGACCGGCAGGCTGGCGTCCATGCCGCTCGATTCCGCGCCGTGCACGCCGTAATTCAGCCAGACCACCACAGGCGCGTTTTCATCGTCCGGCGCTGCGGTGGAGGGGTCCGTGCGGGCCAGTTGGGCGGCGCGGATTTCGTCCAGCCGGCCATGGTTTTCCGGCGAGGTCGCCACCAGAAACAGGATCGGGCGGCCCTCATGGCTGTAGCCGATGGTTTCCACCGTCAGCCGGTCCGAGGCGGCGGCCACCTTTCGCAGATAGTCGACCAGCCGGGCATGGCGCACGGGCTTCTCGCCCAGCTCATGCCTCAGCACTGACTCAGGTGTGGGGATTTCCGTATTGTAGGAAATGCCATCGACCTTGAAGTAGGAAATGGGCTCCGCCGCCGCCGGAACTGCTGAAACGGCCAGCACGGTTGCGGCCAGCACCGGCAGCGCTCCTCGCGCGAAAAACGCCTGAATCCCTTCGAACCCCTCGAACCAACGCATGTACTTGCCCCCAACTTGCCGGGTGAACCCGCACCCGCCCCACCTTATGCCACCCGCCCCGGCTTGACAAAAGCCGCGGGCGGCATCGGGCCGCCTTGTCCGCCCCGCCCTGTTGCGCTATTGCCGGGCTCCCCCGGTAACGTGTTCAAGGCAAACCCTGCGCCGCGCGCGCCGACCTCCGGAGACCGCCCCATGACCTTCCCCAAGCCCCGCCCGGACCTGAAGCCCAACACGGTGGAATATGAACGCCTGCCGCTGGTGGCGCCCTCGGGCTTCCGGGAATATGACGCCCGCTGGCTGTTTCCGGAGCAGATCAATCTCACGGGCGCGCAGGCGCTGGGCATGGGGCTGGGGACGCTGTTCCACGAAATGGGCGTGCGCCCGGCGCTGGCGGTGGGGCAGGACTACCGCTCCTACAGCGTCAGCATCAAACAGGCGATGATGACCGGCCTGATGGCGGCGGGCTGCGAGGTGCACGATATTGGCCTGGCGCTCTCGCCCACGGCCTATTACGCGCAGTTCGCCTTAGATGTGCCGGGTGTCGCCATGATCACCGCCAGCCATAACGAGAACGGCTGGACCGGCGTGAAAATGGGCGCGCAACGTCCGCTTACCTTCGGGCCGGACGAGATCGGACGTCTGAAGGAGATCGTGCTGGAAGGCAAGTACCGCACGGCCCCGGGCGGCGCCTACATCCATGTGCCGGACATGGCCGAACGCTACATGGCCGCGCTGAGCGACGGCGTGCGGCTGGAGCGCCCGGTCAAGGTGGTCGCGGCCTGCGGCAACGGCACGGCGGGCCTGTTCGTCCCCTGCGTGCTGGAGGTCATCGGCGCGGAGGTCATTCCCCTCGACTGCGAACCCGACTACACCTTCCCGCGCTATAATCCGAACCCGGAAGATCTGAAAATGCTGCACGCCCTGCGCGATGCCGTGCTCGAGCACGGGGCGGAAGTGGGCCTCGCCTTCGACGGCGACGGCGACCGCTGCGGCGTGGTGGACAATGAAGGCGAGGAAATCTTCGCCGACAAGGTGGGCGTGATGCTGGCGCGCGACCTGTCGGCGCAGTTCAAAAACGCGCAGTTCGTCGTGGACGTGAAATCCACCGGTCTGTTCATGACCGATCCGGTGCTCGCCGAAAACGGGGCGCGTACGGACTACTGGAAGACCGGACATTCCTACATCAAGCGCCGGGCCAATGAGCTGAAGGCTCTGGTGGGCTTCGAGAAGAGCGGGCACTATTTCTTCAATCCACCGCTGGGCCGCGGCTATGACGACGGCCTGGTTTCGGCCATCGAGATTTTGAAAATGCTAGACCGCAACCCCGGCAAGTCCATGGCCGATCTGCGCCGCGCCCTGCCGCAAACCTGGGGCTCGCCCACCATGTCGCCCCACTGCGCCGACGAGGTGAAATACGACGTGGTCGACCGGATCGTGCGGCACTTTCAGGAGCGCAAATCGGAAGGCGACCGCATCATCGGCCAGAACATCCGCGATCTGGTGACCGTGAACGGCGTGCGCATTACGGCGGAGGACGGCACCTGGGGGCTGGTTCGCGCGTCCTCCAACAAGCCCAATCTGGTGGTAGTGGTGGAAAGTCCGACTTCGGAAGAAAACATGCGCGCCATGTTCGCGGAACTGGACGCTGTGCTCTCCGCCCAGCCGGAAGTGGGAGAATATGATCAGCGGCTGTGAGACTTTCTTGCGGCCAGGGCAGGTCCGGGCCGCCTGGACTCATACGCCAACCCTTCCCGCTCATCCCGGCCGAAGAGCCGGGACCCGGAGCGCCACGGTCGGATCTTGAAACAAGCCGCCCTGGATTTCCGCTTTCGCGGGAAAGAGCGGATAAGTTCGAAAACCAAAAGTTTGTTTTCGACTTAACCCTCCGCCTCCAGACGGTAATAGGCGCTCTTGGGCGGGCCGGCGAGGAGCGCCATGGCGCGCTGCATGGTGGCCGGCGGAACGGTGTGGGTGGCGGCGCGGTGGGAGGCCTCGTCGTCCCACACCTCGTAGATGGCGAACCGTCCGGCGTAATGGGTATCCTGCAGAAGCTGGCATGTGCGGCACCCGGGCGATGACTTGATGTTTTGGACCACGGACATCAGCAATTCCCGCAAGTCGGCGGATTTTCCTTCCCTCGCCTCGAACTCGTTGATGCGCGCAATGGCCATGTTCCAAAGCCTCCCGGTCGGCTGCGAGTTCCTCTTCCTATCATAACGCAATCCGGGCCGGGATCGATCCGGCCGCCTTGCAACCTGTCTCTCGCTTGGAGCGAAATTTTCTTGGACTCGTTGAGATGTTCACGTTATGTTCTGTGCCGATACGAGACAGGGAGGCCATCATGGATCAGCGTGTCAGCGTGGTCACACTGGGCGTGGCGGATCTGGGCCGCGCGCGGAAATTCTATGAAGAGGGGCTGGGCTGGCGTGCGTCTCCCGCCAGCGGCGGCTCCATCGTCGTCTACAAGGCAGGAAATCTGCTGGTCACCCTGTTCCCCCGCGACGAACTGGCGGCGGACGCGGGCCTGAAACATTCCGGCGCCCCGGGCGCCTTCGGCGGCATCACCCTCGCCTACAACGCCGTCAGCCGCGACCTGGTGGACATGGTGATGGCCCAGGCCGAAACGGCGGGCGCCACCATCACCAAGCGTGCGCAGGAGGCCTTCTGGGGCGGTTATGCAGGGGCCTTCCGCGATCCGGACGGGCATACCTGGGAAGTCGCCTGGAACCCGCACTGGTTCGACGGCGAGGGCAATGTGAGCTTGCCTGGATGACGCTCAATCAGCCCGCCGCCAGATCGGCGGCCATGCTTACCGCAGTGACGAGGAGAAAGAGCGCGAAGGCGCGTTCCAGCATGACCCGCCCGATGCCGTGGGCGAGGCGCACGCCGAAGGGCACGGCGAGCCAGGTGGCGGGCAGCAGCAGAGCGGCGGAGAGCAGGTTCACGAAGCCGAGGGAAAGCGGCGGGCGTCCGTCCACGCCCCAGCCGCCTGCCATGAAGCCCAGTGCCCCCGGCAGGCTGATGACGACGCCGAAGCCGCTCGCCGTCGCCACGGCGTTCAGGATGGGCATGCCGTAGAGCGTCATGAAGCTGACGCCGAAAATACCGCCGCCGATGCCCATGACCGCCGAAAAGAATCCGCTCAGAGCGGCATAGATGCGCTCCGTCCAGCCGCCGGGCATCTGCCGGCCCAGTTGCCAGCTCTCGGGCACGAAGACCAGTTTTGCCGCCATCAAGAGGATCAGCACGGTGAAGACGGCAGTGAGCACCGTTCCGGGCATGGCGCTCGCGGCGGCCGTTCCGGCGAGCACGCCGAGAACCAGCGGCAGTGCCCAGCGCCGGAGTATGTTCCGGTCCACGGCGCCCCGTTTGTGGTGGCTCGTCAGGGAGCGGATGGACGTCGGCACGATGGACATGAGCGAGGTGCCCACGGCCATCTGCATGCGGATGCCGTCATCGACGCCCAGTAGTCCGAAGACGAAATAGAGCGCAGGCACGATGACGATACCGCCGCCGATGCCCAGCAGCCCGGCCAGAACACCCGCCCCCAGCCCTGCGGCGAACACGGCAGCCGCCAGCAGGGGAAGCTGATCCGCTCCGCTCAAGCCGCACCGGCCGCCACCGGCGCCGGTTCCACGGCGGCCAGCGCCTCGCGCAGAACCGCCGTACCGGCGCCCGGCTTCACCGCCTGCGTGCTCAACACCTGCCGCCAGCGCCGGGCGCCCGGGCAGCCCTGATAGAGCCCCAGCATGTGCCGCGTCATGGCGTGCAGCGGCACGCCCGCCTCAAGCTGACGTTCCGCATAGGGAATGAAGCGCTCGACGATTTCGCTGCGCGATGGCGCGGGGCGGGCGTCGCCGAAAAAGCGTTTGTCCGCCTCTGCCAGCACACAGGGCGTGCGATAGGCGGCGCGGCCCAGCATGACGCCGTCCACGAACCGCAAATGTTCCTCCGCCGCGTCCAGCGTCTCGATGCCGCCATTGATGATCACGCTCAGATGCGGAAAGTCCCGCTTCAGGCCGTACACCAATGGATAGTCGAGCGGCGGTACGTCCCGGTTCTCCCTGGGGCTCAGGCCCTCCAGCCAGGCCTTGCGCGCATGGACGATGAGCACTTCGCTGCCCGCAGCCGAAACGGCTTCGGCGAAGCGCGGCAGAACTTCCTCCGGCGCCTGATCGTCCACGCCGATGCGGCACTTGACCGTCACGGGCACATGCACCGCCGCGCGCATGGCGGCCACGCATTCGGCGACCAGTTCCGGCTCGCGCATCAGGCAGGCGCCGAAACGGCCCGACTGCACCCGGTCCGACGGGCAGCCCACATTAAGGTTGATCTCGTCATAGCCGAACTCTTCGGCCACGCGGGCCGCCTCCGCGAGCGCCGCGGGTTCCGAGCCGCCCAGTTGCAGGGCGAGGGGATGTTCCTCCGGCGAAAAGCCGAGCAGGCGCGCGCGGTCCCCGTGGCGCACCGCGTCGGCGGTGACCATTTCCGTATAAAGCCGCGCCCGGCGCGAGATGAGCCGGAGAAAGAACCGGTCATGCCGGTCCGTCCAATCCATCATGGGCGCGACGCACAGAAGGTGCGAATTGCCGTTCGACGCGTTATGC
>JBKHIN010000372.1:0-3437 GCA_046538635.1 Alphaproteobacteria bacterium | reverse complement strand
GCCCCCGGCCGCAGCAATTCAAGCGCCTGTTCATGCACGGCCCGGTCGGCCGCGGCGATGCATCGCCCGCCGTTTCCGGCCGGGCCGCCGCGCCAGTCGGTAACGATACCGCCCGCGGCCTCCACCAGAGCCATGGGAGCCTGAATATCGTAGGGCTGAAGGGCCGCCTCCACGACCAGATCGATCAAGCCGCGCGCCAGCATGGCGTAGGCATAACAATCGCCGCCAAAACGGATGAACCGGCAGGTCCGGGCCAGGCGCCAATAGGCGTCGAGTTCGGTCCCCCTCTTGAACATTTCAGGCGTGGTGGTGGAAAGAATGGCGGCGTCCAAGGCGCCACATTTCCGTACACAGATTAATTGCTCCTCCCCTGCCGCGCGCGCCCGTGCTTCGCCGCCGCAGCCCCAGTAGCGCTCCCCCAGAAAGGGCTGGTCGATCATCCCCAGGACGGGCGTGCCGCCGTCATTCAGGGCGATGAGTGTGCCCCAGACCGGAATGCCCGCGATGAAGGCCCGCGTCCCGTCCACCGGATCGAGCACCCATGTCAGGCCGCTTCGGGACGGCTTGCCGCCGTATTCCTCGCCCAGAATGCCGTCCCCGGGGCGCACGTTTTCCAGGATCTCGCGCATGGCCCGTTCGGCCGCGCGGTCGGCCTCGGTGACCGGATCGAACCCGGTTCCGGCTTTATTCAGAATGTCGAGCGGTTCTCGAAAATGGGGAAGGACCGCCCGGCCCGCGGCATCCGCCAGACGGTGGGCAAGAACGGTAAATTCACTCCCCATCGGCTCAGTTGTGCTAGCCGGCATACCGGGGCCTCAAGATTGTTTCAGACGGTATGCAAGTTTGCCCCGGGAGCCTGCGCCTGTCAGCCCGTCGCGTAATCCGCCCGCACTGCGCCCGCCGCCTAGACCAGCGTGCGCCGGCGTTCTCCCTGTTCCGCCTCGCCGCCGTCCTCGGCAAGGGCACGCGCCAGGTCGAGAAGGCGGCGGCGCGTCTCGGGCCGGATGGCGTAATAGGCCCGGATGACCTCTGCCGTTTCCTTGTCCTGCAAAACGGCCAGATCCGCACTGCTTTCGACTTCTCCCTGGGCGCCTTCCTCCAGACCTTCGAAAAAATACGAGACCGGAACATTCATGGCGCGCGAGATATCGTACAGGCGACTCGCACTTACCCTGTTGGCGCCAGACTCGTACTTCTGGATCTGCTGGAATTTTATGCCCACGGCGCTCGCCAACTGCTGCTGTGTCATCCCCACAAGCCAGCGCCGATGCCGAATTTTTTGTCCGACGTGAACATCGACAGGATGTTTCATTCAGTGGCTCCTATGTGCACTCAACCTCACCGGGCCCGCCACCCGGGTAGTCGAGTAACGCTCCGTAACCGCATTGGTTGCCGGACCCCTGGAAAAATCAATTCGTGGGCGAAGCAACCCGAAGGGGTTCACGTTCAGGCTGAAACGATTCGAATCTGCCATAACCAGGATAATTAATGCGTTAATCTCTCAGCGTCCAGATCGTCTTTTGCGCAAACCGGGCTGGAGGACCTTTTTGCGCAGTCGGATTGCCGCAGGGGTAGCCTCGACCAGTTCGTCATCCGCAATATAGGACAGCGCCTGCTCAAGACCAAGTTGACGGGGCGGAGTGAGGCGAATGGCGTCATCCTTGCCCGCCGCCCGGATATTGGTCAGTTGTTTGGTCTTGAGGGGGTTCACGTCAAGGTCGTTCTCCCTCGTATGTTCGCCTACGATCATTCCCTGATAAACCTCCGTGCCGGGCGGAATGAAGAGGCTGCCCCTTTCCTCCAGAGTAAATAAAGCATATGCAACTGCAGTACCCTGAGTGTTCGAGATCAGAACGCCGTTACGGCGGTCTTCGATTTCGCCGCAATGCGGCGCGTAATCATGGAACACCCGGTGCATGATACCGGTACCGCGTGTATCGGTCAAAAATTCGCCATGGTAGCCGATCAGCCCGCGGGTCGGGCAATGAAACACAAGGCGCATCCTTCCGGCGCCGGTGTGCTCCAAAAGGCGTAACTCACCTCTCCGCAGGCTAATTTTCTCGATCACCGCGCCGGAATGTTCCTCGTCCACATCGACCACGATTTCTTCGACGGGTTCAAGCACCCTGCCCGATTCGGGATCCTCCTTCATGAGCACGCGGGGCCGGCTGATCGACAGCTCGAATCCCTCCCTGCGCATGGTTTCAATAAGGACGGAAAGCTGCAACTCGCCCCGACCGGCAACCTCAAAACTGTCGGTGTCCGTAGTTTCACGTACCCGAAGGGCGACGTTGCCTTCCGCCTCACGAAACAGGCGTTCCCGGATAATCCGGGATTGGACTTTCATTCCCTCCCGCCCGGCAAAGGGCGAATCGTTAATGCCGAAGGTCACCGCCAGCGTCGGCGGATCTACCGGATTGGCGGACAGGGCGGCGGTCACGGCCGCATCGGCAATCGTATCCGCGACCGTGGCCCGCGTCAGTCCCGCCAGCGCCACGATGTCGCCCGGGCCCGCTTCCTTGACCGGTGTCCGTTCCAGCCCGCGGAACGCTAATATCTTTGTGACGCGCGAACGCTCAACCTCCTCACCGTCCCGGTTCAGCGCACGAACCACCTGATTGGGCCGCACCGTCCCCTGCTCGATGCGCCCGGTGAGCATCCGGCCGAGATAGGGGTCGGCCTCGAGCAGGCTCGCCAGCATGGCGAAGGGGGCGTCCTCGCACCCGGCCCGGCTCGCCTCCGGCGGAGGCACCTGCTCCGCGATGGAGGCGAACAGCGGTCCCAGATTTTCCCGCGGCCCTTCCGGATCGGAAGCGGCCCAGCCCTCGCGCCCGGACGCGAAGAGCAGCGGAAAGTCAAGCTGTTCGTCACTGGCGCCCAGTGCCGCGAAAAGATCGAACACAAGCTCGTGAACTTCATGGGGGCGGGCGTCAGGGCGGTCGGTCTTGTTGATGACCACGATGGGACGCAGGCCCAGCGCCAGCGCCTTGGCGGTGACGAATTTGGTCTGCGGCATGGGCCCTTCCGCCGCGTCAACGAGCAGAAGCACGCCATCCACCATGCTCAGAATACGTTCCACTTCGCCGCCGAAATCGGCGTGGCCCGGCGTGTCAACGATATTGATGCGCAGGGGTGCGCCGTCATGGTTCCCGGGGCTCCAGGTCAGGCTGGTGCACTTGGCCAGAATGGTGATGCCCCGCTCGCGCTCCAGGTCATTTGAATCGAGCGCCCGCTCGGCGACCTGCTGATTGGCGCGGAACGTACCGCTCTGCCGCAGCAGCTGGTCCACCAGCGTGGTCTTGCCATGATCCACATGGGCAATAATCGCAATGTTGCGCAACGCGCCCGTCATCACCGGTCCGGATTGAGAGGGAATAAAGCCGCGCGGGTGCTTAGCACGGGGCCCGGCTGCGGCTCAATGTACTTCTATATGGGGA
>JBKHIN010000371.1:0-3440 GCA_046538635.1 Alphaproteobacteria bacterium | reverse complement strand
CCCCGCCCGAAGATCAACGCGCCCCGGCCCGTGGCGCAGCATGCCACACTCGAGGTCAAGGAGTTCAGCGGCGACTTCACCCGCTGGGTGGACCGGATGACCATCACCGAAAGGCAAAAACTGACCTTCCGCTGGAAGAACATTCGCGGGCAGGTCGCCAATCCGCGCTGGCAGGTGACGAATTCGCCGAATGCGCCGCTCAAGAGCGGGATCGTCCGCCAGGGCGCCGTGCCGAAGGTGCCGGCGAAGGGCGCGTGGGTCGCCTTCACCGTCGACACCACGAACATCATGCCCCTGAAACCGCCCGCAAGCCCACGCAAATACTATGTGCGCATCGTGGTGTCGGAGCGCGGCCGGAAAGACTATGTGGACAGCCGCCCGGTGGTCATCACCTATCAGCAGCCCAGTCAGGAAGTCACTCAGTTTACGGAAGAGGGGCTCAGCACCACGCCGCCCAAGAAGACCGCCCCGCCGGGCGACCGGACCTACCACTATCCCAAGCTGGGCGGTATCGCCATGGACTGGTGCAGACGATGGGCCCGGGAATGCGGGCAGCCGGCCGCCGATGAATTCTGCCGGCGGGAGGGTTACCGGCGGGCCGGGTACTGGTCAAAAAATAATCACTGGACGAATCAATACATCTGCCCGGGCAATGTCTGCAAGACACGCATCATCATGAACTACTCCCAGGTCTGCCACGGCAAGGACTGCCGCGGCATGACGCGCATCATCTGTACCCATGACCGCGATTGTCAGACGAAGTCCATGGTGCTGAAGACCGAGCGCAAGGAGTGCAGCTGGGACAAGACTCTGAAGGTCGTCGGCAAGGAAGGATTTGTCGAGGTCGAACATGTGCCGAATCAGACCAACTCCGTGCACAACATTCCGGTGAACCCCAAATTCGGCTGGTATTGCGGCTATCAGAAGGAAACCTTCTCCTGCCCGGATGGAACGACCCATGTGGATGTCAGCCGCTGGGCGACGAAGTACAAGGGCCAGAAGGGTGTCGAGTTCAAGTGCCGGAAGCAATATCAGGTGTGTAAGGATTGAGGCGGACGAGGCGGGTTTTATCCGCCTGCGTCCTGTTTCACCGGCACGTAGATATGCGTCACCAGTTCGCTTTCGGGCACCTCGCCCGGATCGGTGACGAAATGCTCCCAGGTGCGGCCGTTCCGCTCCAGCCGGTGCGCCGCCATATAGGCGCGGATCTTCGCATAGCTGTCCTCGAGTCCCGAATAGGGCCCGGTATGGACCGCGCGCAGGGCCTTGCCGCCATAGGTCGTGCCGATCTTCACCGGGCCGTCCTCCGGGTTTGGCACGCCGCGGGAGATGGGCATGGCGGCGTCGAAGACCACCTCTTCCTCCGTGGACGATGTATTGATACCCAGCGGCATGCCGGCCGGTGAAAGCTCGTTCTCCTGCATGAAGGCCCAGACCGCCTCATACCCCTCCTGGTAGCCCTCGCCGATGGCGTCGGGGTTCGCCGCCGTGCGCATGGTCGTGTAGGCGACGGGCATGGGCTCCACGTCCACGATTTCGGCATCGAGCATGGCAAAATCGGCCCGGGGCAGGTCCTCCACATAGGCCTTCAATTTTTCCAGCCCCTTCTCGTATTCCGAACCCACCATGCTTTCCATCATCAGGCCGAACCAGCGTTCCCAGGGCGCCGGCCCGGTTTCATATTCGAAACTCCAGATCAGTTCCGTGCCGCCGTCCACTTCCAGCGCGGTGAAGGCGGTGATGGCCTCGCCCTCCTCGCCGTCCTCGCCGAAGACCAGGCGGGAGACGACCCGCTCATAGGGCCGGGCCTCGATGATTTCCTGGCTGCCGGTGCCCGCCTGCCCGTCGCCCTTCCAGGTCATTTTCGAGCCCACTTCGCCGGGCTCGCCCTCATAGGTGTATTCGGCATCCGGGTCCACCTCGGCCCAGGGCGACCATTCGTTGAACTGCCGCCAGTCGCTGACCACGGCGTAGACCGTGGCCTGCGGCCGGGCGATGACGACGGTGCGCTCCACATGCACCGTGCGGGGCAGGAAGAAGCCCACGGCCAGCGCGACCGCGATCACGGCGAGCAGGGCGATGCCGGTCCATTTGAGGAATTTCATGACTGCCTCCCTCCGGGCCCGTGCCATACGCCGTGGCTTCACGGCCGCGCGGGGATTGCGCCGCGATGTGCGCCGGCGCGGCCGGAACTCGCGGGCCGGGCCCTCAATAAGCGTCCGAGCGTAGCCGGGAACGGCCGTGCCGGAAAGGGAATTAGGGCCGTCCCGTTACGCGACGGAATCACAAGCACAAAGGGTGCTCCCGCGATGCGGCGGAAATGGGGCTGGGCGCAACCCGCCGCGACTGGACACGCGGGCCCGGGCGGCGCCGTTCATGGCGCTTCCCGTGCCGCCGGTCGACAATGGCTGAACAGGGGCGCGGTCCGGTGTTATCCAGTCCGGACAGTCTTTGGGCGCATTGAGGAGTCTCGACATGCGTGTGCCGTTTCTGTTCCTTGCCGTTTTTCTGCTTGTGCTGCTCCAGCCGCCCGCCCGGGCGGATGATGCGGCGGACCGGGCGGCCCTCACCGCGCTCAATCGCGCCTATGCCGAATACTGGGAGAAGGGCGACGCCGACGCCCTGATGGCCCTGTTCACGGAAGACGTCACCGCCGTCCCCCATCACGGCGACGCGCCCGTCAAGGGGCGTGAGGCGCTGCGCGCCTTCTGGTTCCCCGAAGGCGGGCCGCCGACGGTGGTGCCGGAATACCGCCTGCGCCCCGGGGAGATCGTCGTGCACGGCGAAATGGGCGTGGTGCGCGGGCGCTTCCGCCTGGTGTTCGAATATCAGGGTACACGGACGACCATCCCGGAAGGCAATTACGTCCATATCTACCGGAAAACGGCGGACGGCTGGAAACTGCGCATGCTCACCTGGAACGACGACCCCCGCGACTGGGTGCAGGAAAAGGTGGAGTGAGGGGGGCAAAACAAGATCGAGACATAGACTTAGGAATTGCCTGAATTGACTAAATCACGATCCAAATAGATCACCATCTTCATTATCGATCTCAATGGGGCTCACTTCAAATTTTTTCTTTGTTGGGTTCCATTCAACTTGAAAGCGGCTCAGTTTGCGTTCAATCCCACGCCTTTCCGCCAGAAACATCATTTTTTTTCTAGCGCGACGATCCAGAATAACGTCTAGGTCTGTTGGTCGTCCCCGAAACTGGCTGACCATCATATATGACACTAACGGCACTGAAACCAGCAAGGGAAAATATCGCCACCAACCGCCAATCAATTCAAATAATAGCGGAGCAGTCGCAACTATAAATACTAACCCATAAAATATAAAATAAACTACCCTTCGCTCGATTTTGGAATGGGCGTTCGCGAGTTTTATAATACTTTCAACTGCATTGAAATCTTCAGTCTGGCGAGAGGACAGCTCAGAAG
>JBKHIN010000370.1:0-3443 GCA_046538635.1 Alphaproteobacteria bacterium | reverse complement strand
GCCTTGACCGTATCCTCGTCCGGCGCATCGCCGCTGATGGCGTACAGCTCGCCGAAATCCGTGTTGATCGACGTCTGGATCGCCTCCGGATCGCCCATGCGGTTCGCCTCGATCCATGACGCCGCCCGGTCGCCGAAGGTCTTCCAGGGGCTGCAGAGCCCGGACACCCAGAAGGTGATCGCCTCGGCCTCGGGCGGCGCGCCGGTCACCCGGCCCTTGCGGTCCACCTTCTGCCCGGGCGCCACATAGCGGCCCCGCGCGTTCATGTCCGCCTTGTGCTCGTCGCCGATCAGGCCCGAGCAGTTCGGGCATTTCAGCTTCGCCTCGCGCTTGGCGCGGGGCGCGCCGGCGCCCTCCGGCCACCACAGCCATTTCATCCGCGGGATGAAATAGTCCCCGCACAGCGGACACGGCCATGCCCATTCGTGCCGGGTTCCGGCCTGCCATTCCTGCCACACCGGCGACTGGACGTCGTCGCTGTACTGCCAGTGTTCGAGCCCGGTTTCCGGGTCGAACTCGGCGTCGACATTGCCGTGCGTCGGCGTCGAGGTGACGCCGGTCTGTCCGTCGGCGTAGGTTTCGTGGCGCTTGTCCGCCAGCTTCTTGGGCGAGCCCTCGCCGCCGACGTTCCGCTTCATCCGGTCGATCTCGTCGACCAGCACTTTCCGCGCCGGATCGCCGGCCAGTTCCGTGGGCGAGCCCGCCCAGGCGAAGCGCGCCGTGACGGTGCCGAACTTCTTCGCCGTCTTCTTCTGCGTCTTGCCGCCCTTCGAAAGCTTCGCCTTGAGCGAGGCGCAGCTCTCCACCATGGCCGAGAAGCGCTTCTCCCACGTTCCCTCGACGAAGGTGCGCGTCGGGCCGACATACATGAGCGGCGACGGGTCGTCGTCGAGGATCCGCCCCATGACGTTGGCCACGGAGTCGGTCTTGCCCATCTGCGAGCCGCAGACGAGCACGACGGTCACGTAGAGGCCGTCGTCGAAGGCCCGCATGAACGGGACCATGAAGGGCGTCAGCGACGGCTCGAACGGGCCCGGAATGGCGGCGTCGTCGGGCAGGACGCGGCTGGAGGCCGCCCATTCATCGGTGTGCCTTTCGGGCGGCGGCTCGACCGCGCCCGCGAACGGCGCGACGAGCTGGTTCCACGTCCTCGCCGGCTCCATAGGGTTTCAGGGCCTCATGGGCGGATGTCAGCGCGGCGCGGCACGAGCTGTCGATCAGCTTGCGGATCTCGCGCTCGTTCTTCATGCCGGCGAGGCGCGTCGCCAGCTTGCGCGGCATCTGCATCACGTGCCGCCGGACCCGGGTGAGCGCCTCCCGGAACGCCTCGCCCGCCTCCTCCACCGGAACCAGGTTTCCCGCCAGCCGGTCGGCCTCCAGTTCCATCTTGCGGGCGCGCGCCTGGCGGTACTTGCGGTCGGACTGGGCGGTGTTGTCCGCCCCGGCCGCGGCCCGGCGCTCCCGCTCGATCAGCCAGTTGAAGGCCTCGCCGCTGTAAATGGCGACGACCCGGTTGTTTCCGGAGCGCTCGGCGGGCATCCCCTCCCGGATCCAGCGCTGAACGATCTTCTGCTCGACGCCGCACCATTCGGAGAACGTCTTCTGGTTCGTCCGGACGCCGCGCGCGCTCATCGAAAACGCTCATTTTTTTGGGGTGAAGGCCTCGATCAGCCCCCTGAAAGTGGCGGAAAATCCCGGTTTTCCGCCACCAAAAAACGCTCAAAACCCGGCACCTTGGGACCCGCGGCGGCGCGGCGGCAGGAAGGACCCGCGACGATCGAGCGACGATGCCCCCCGCCCATCGCTAGCGCGCCCCCGGGAGGCGGGCCAGCTGCCGGTTGAGGTTGGCCTTCAGCCGCAGATCGATCTGCTCGTCGGCGAACGCCTCCAGCCGCGCACTGACGACCTCGTTCACCAGCGTGTGCGCGATCGACGGCAGCGTATATTCCCGGATCGGCAGCCGCGCCTTTCCGCGCCTTTCGAACACGCCGACGTGACCGCCGCCTTTCTGCACACCGTGGCGCCCGCGCATGGTGGCGATGAACGCCCCCTCCAGGAGGGTGAACGGTTTTCCCTTTTGCGTCCGCACGCGCACGCCCTTTTTCAGCTGCCTGGGCGTCGTCTTCAGCTTCATGAGCGATATGGGCCGCCCCTTCGCCTCGATGTGCGGCGCGAGGCGGAAGCCCTTCGCCGGCCTGAAGCGCAGCTTCCTGCCCACCTCGCTGATCTTCAGATTGCGGTGCCCGGCGATCTCCCGCTTGGCCCGGGTCATCACCTTGCGCCCCGCCTGGTTGAGGGACTTGCGCACGGCCTCGTTCGTGACCTTGCGCCCCAGCCTGCGGAAGCCGCGGCGGATGGAGCGGATGTCGCTCTGCACCACGAGCATCGAGCCCCGCCGGTTGCGCGAAATGATCTCCAGCCTGGCGCCTGCCATCAGCCCGCCTCCCGTGTGGTCAGCCGGCCGTGAGGCCCGCCCTTGTCCGCCGGCCCGGGCGCTCCCGTTCCCGCCCCGGAGATCCATTCCCGCTCGCCGCCGCAGCGCTCGCAGCGGGCGATCACCGGCCCGCGGACGGCCGCCTGCCGCCCCTCTTCCGGGCGCCAGAACGCGCCCGGGGCGCCGCATCCGGTGCATTTGTGCGTTGCGCTCATGGATCTCCCGCGAAAAGGCCCGGCGCGGGCCCTATGAGGCCAAGGCCCGGCCGGGCAAGTGTGAGACGACGAAAACACGCATCACCCACGAACAACCCACACAAAAGGCCGCGCCGGTTGCCCGGGCGGCCTGCCGCACTCCTCCACTGTCGGGAACCGGCGTACATCAGGGGTACCCCTGGCGTCAAGCGCCGTCCCGCGCGGTTCATTCCCGGCCCCGTTCGCGCGCCGCGTAATGCTCGAAAAGCCGCCTCAGGGCGAGGGAAAGCGCGGTCAGGCCCGCCACGCGCCCGCCCTTGCCGCCGCGCCCCATCTCGCCCGCCGCCACCGCCCCGGCGGATTCGTCGAACACGCACACGCGAATCAGCACCCGCATCAGGTCCGCGCCCAGGGCGTGCGCCACGCGCCGCAGGTCCAGGCGCGCCACGGCCTGCGCGTCGCTCACATCGAACGGGTCGAAGCCCCCGCCCGTCCCCTCGCCATAGGCCCCGGTGACGCGCGGATCGAGGGCCGCGCGCCGCCAGGTGCCCTCGAAGCGCTCGCCCGCCTCCACCAGCTTCCGGGGCAGCAGCCCGCGCGCCAGGTACTCCCTCAGGCGCGAGGTCCCCTTGCGCCGCCACGCCCGGCCCCGGCGTTCGAAGGCCTCCGGGCGCAGCCCCGCATCCGCGGGGATGTCGCCGCCCTGGCGCGACAGGGTCAGCCCCCGCGTCCAGTCGAAGAACAGGTCGCCCGCGCCTTCCGCCTCCGGCGCGTCCGGCCGCCACGCGGAAAGGCCGGTCCGGGCGGCCCGCACC
>JBKHIN010000093.1:0-9056 GCA_046538635.1 Alphaproteobacteria bacterium | reverse complement strand
GGCGAAAGCCGGGCGATGCCCGCCGGTCACATGCCGCGAACTCCGCCGGCGGGCTTCGCTCGCGCTCAGCGCCGCCCTGCGGGTCAATGATCCGCGCCGGGAGTATTCAACCCGGCGCCTCCGAAGCCGGGGCCGGGTCCGGGACGTGGGCCGGTTCGTGGGGGTCGCCGCGGGCGTGAATGCTGCTCGCCGCCACGCCGATGGCCCCGCCCAGCAGCAGCGCAGGCACCTTCCGGCGCAGGGGCTCGCTGTCCACATGGGGCAGGAGATGGCTGGTGCCGATGTAAAGCAGCACCCCCGCCGTGATGGCGAAAAGCGTGCCCAGCGTGGCCGGGTCGAGATCGCTGAGCAGCAGCGTGCCCGTAAGGGCGCCCAGGGGCGTCGTCAGGGCCGCGCCCAGAAAGGCGAGCAGGAAGGCCCGGCTGTCCGGGAAGCCCGCGCGCTGAAGCAGCGTGAAGACGATGATCCCTTCCGGGATCTCGTGAAAGATCAGCCCGATGACGGTGAGCACGCCCGTCGCAAAGTCCACCGAAAAGGTGACCGCATAGGCGATGCCGTCCACGAAGGAATGGAAGGCGATGGCCGCGAGCGGCAGCACTCCGGCGGCCATGACGGGACGCCGGCTGCCGTTCGAGAACGCCAGCACGCCGCTGTTGAGGAAATAGGCCCCCGCGAAGCCGCCCAGCAGCCAGGCGGGCGTGTGCTCCGTCGCCAGGAAGGCCTCGGGAATCAGGTGGAGAATGGCGATGGAAATGAGCGCGCCCGCCGCAAAGGCGGCGAACCATCCGGCCCGCTCACGCGCCCAGCCCGCGCCCAGCCGCACCGCGACCAGACCCAGCGTGGTCACCGCGGCCGCGGCCAGGGCGAAGAGGACCGCGCCGGAGAGCAGAAGGTCGAACATTCACGGGTCTTCCTGGACGGTAAGCATGCTCTGGCCCCATGCGGGGCGTCCGCCTATAGCACACCGCCGCAGAGAGCGGAAACAGCGCCGCTCCCCAACCGCCGGCGCGTGCCTCAATAGCGCATGATCAGCCGCACCCGGAAGCTGCGGCCCGGAAGCGGCACCTCGTCCTTCAGGAAGGAGGTGTGCACGCGCGCCTCCTCGTCGAGCAGGTTGGTGGCGTCGAGGGCGATCTCCACCCTGTTTGTTTCCGGCAGCGGGCGCAGATCGAGATAGGCGTTGACCAGCGCATAGCTGTCCGTGGGCAGTTCGAGAAAGGCGGTCTCCTCCGCCGCGCTGACCCACTGCACCTCCGCGCGGACGTCCATCCGGTCGCCGGCGGCTTCCAGCCCCGCCAGCCAGCGGAAGGGCGGGATGCGCGGCAGGGGCTCGCCCGCGCCGTCCTCCGCGTCCACATAGTCGAGCACCGTATCCGCGCGCAGTTCGCCCCAGCCGCCCTGCCAGAGCCGAGCCTGCGCCTCGGCCTCGAACCCGGTAAAACGGGCATTCGTGGCGGCGAAGCGAAACACGGGCAGGCCGTCCTCCACATCCACGGAACCGTCATTGTCCGCATCAACGGCGCGCTGGAAGATGAAGCCGTCATAGGATGTGTAGTAGGCATTGACGGCAGTGGTGAACCGGCCCGTCCGGTAGCGCACCGTGCCCTCGACGCCGAGGGCCGTCTCCTTGCCGAGGCCGGGCTGCCCGATCTCGAAGGTTCCCGTCGCCAGATGGGGACCATTGGAAAGCAGTTCCTCCGCCGAGGGCGCGCGTTCCGTGCGATAGCCGAAGGCCCCCACAAGCCAGCCATCGGCGGGCCTGAAGGCCGCGCCCAGCGTGCCGGAAACGGCGTCGAACTCCAGATCCACCGGCACGGGCGGTCCGCCGCCGTTCACGAAGGAGCCGTCCACGTCCGTGTGCTCATAGCGCGCTCCCGCGCTGAAGTCCCAGCGATCCTTTGTATATTTCTCGAGCACGAACACGCCCCACTGGAAGGTTTCATTCGGCGGCACGACGGCTTCCTCGCCGACGGCCGAGAAATCGCGCAGGTTGACCTGAAATCCAAAAGCGCCCTCAATTCCGGCCGCGGGCCGGTGGGTGACTTCCGCGCGGCCTTCCCATTCCTCGTTGGTGAACCGCGTGCCCACTTCCCCGCCTTCCAGTTCGGCGTGCTCGTAATCGGCATAGCCGAGGCGGAAGCTGCCTTGCTCGAGGAAGCCGTGTCCGAAGCTGTAGCCGCCGCCCACATCGATGCGCGTCTGCTCGCCGTCGAGCACCGGGCCGCGCTCTTCCTCGTGGCCGTGTTCCTCTTCCCCCCCTTCCTCGTGCCCATGCACGCCGGGCAGGCCGTAGGAAAAGTCGTTGAAGGTGCCGGCGGCGCCGAGATAGCCGTCTGCGAATACCCGGGACGCCCCCAGCGTACCGCCGAAGGACTCGATGAAGCTGTTCTCGACGAAACCGAAGGGCTCCTCCTCTCCCGGCTCCGGCGGCTCAAGCGCGCGCAGGGCGGCGGAGCGCGCAAAGCCCGGAATCTCGAAATCGTCCGTGTCGCGGAACCAGCCGTCCAGATGAAGGGCCACCGGCCCCGCATTGCCCTCGACCAGACCCGCCGTCTCCCGGGCGCCGTTGACGGTGGCGTAGCTGCCCCGCCAGACCGCTGACAGCGGACGCTCGAACAGTGCGCGCGGGATGGAACTGTCGAGCACGTTCACCACGCCCCCGGCGGCCGAACTGCCGAAGCGCAGGGCGGCGGGGCCGCGCACCACCTCGATGGTTTCCGCGGCCAGCGGCTCGGTGAGCACCAGATGGTCGGCGCTGGTCACCGACAGGTCGAGCGAGCCGATGCCGTTGCGCAGCACCTCCACGCGCGGGCCGCCCTGGCCCCGTATGATCGGGCGGCTGGAACCGGGTCCGAAGAACGACGACGAGACGCCGGGCTCCAGCCGCAGGGTTTCGCCCAGCGTGGGGGCGCGGCGGCGCTCCAGATCCTCGCCTTCGAGAATGCTCGTGCCCTGAAGAATGTCGAACCGGTCGCTGAGGATCGGCGAGGCGGTGACGACGACGACGTCCTCGCCGGCGCCCTCCGGGTTCGTCTGTGCGGAAACGTCCGTTGCACTCATGGCAATAACAAGCGCCGGGACAAGCGCAAACGGCGCCATGACGGCGCGGCGGCAAAGGCCGCCGGTAAAGACACACTCCCTCATGGGAACTCCCCATCCTGAAAATCATTCGTCACATCAGTGTACGGACGGATGCCGGATCGCCCGTGAACCCTGCACTCGAAACAGTGCGGCGTTACGCCGTGGACGAATGGCGGGGCGGCGCGCGGGCGCCGTTGGTGCGGAAGGATGTACGGTCCGGATGCCGGTCCTGCGGGAGGGAGAAACGAATTGCGGAAAGATTTGCCGGGCCCCAGGCGGGTGCGGCCTCGGGCGGCGCCATGCCGTCATGGCGGTTGCCGTGCAGACACAGGAGACAGAGTTCGTCATCCGTGCCGGTAAGAGCGTGGTCGTTGTCCACGGCGTGGGCGGCCGTGGCGGCCTGGGCGAGCACGAGGAGCAGCGCGGCGAGCCACGCCCGCGGCCGCATCCGCTCCGCCATTCCGCCGCGTGCGTTCATTTCCCCTGACCCAACGCGAAGCACTCCCGTTGCGCCCCCTTGTTCTTGCTCTCGGGGCGCCCGACGCCGTTGCCGCGAAAAGGGTGCCGCAAATCAGGGATGTGTCAAGCGGACACACAAAGTCTTGACCCGTCGCCCGCATTGCGCGCGCCCCCTGGCGGCTGTTAGGAATCCGGTGGCGCGCGGGTGGGGCGCGCTTCTTTCGGATCGTGCGCTCATGCGACCCAGGGTTTTCTGTCTCGGCCTCAGCAAGACCGGCACCAGTTCGTTCCGGGACGCCCTCAAGATCCTGGGCTACCGCGTCACCCCCATGAACAAGCGGATTGCCCGCGAGGTCGAGCGGGGCGAAACGGCGGGCGCGCTCGAAACCATCGACCAGGCCGAGGCGCTCGAAGACATGCCGTGGCCGCTGCTGTTCCGGGAAATTTTCGGGCGCCACGGCACCGATGCCCGCTATGTGCTCACGGTACGGACGAGCCCGGAGAAGTGGCTTGCCAGCGTCAAGAAACATCAGCTTCAGGGCCACATCGAGAAAGCCCTGTTCTTGCGCTGGCCGGGCGTGCGTTACCGCTACGCCTTCGGCTTCGAGGAGGAATATCTGCGCGCTTACGAGGCCCATAACGCCAGCGTCCGCGAATTCTTCCGCGCCAATGGCGCCGGGCACGTTCTGCTGGAAGCCTGCTGGGAAGACGGCCACGGCTGGCCGGAATTGTGCGGCCTGATCGGCTGCCCGGTACCGGACGTTCCCTTTCCCCATTCAAACGCGGATGCAAGACGCCCGCAGCACCGCTTCCGTGCCCCCGTCCACCGCGCCGCCGCGCGCCTTTATGCGGCATGGCATGGCAGGCGGGCGCGATTCTAGCCGTTGCGCCGCGGCGTCAGCTATTCAGGAAATTCAGCTTCTGCCCGCCTTTGGGCCAGTCGCAGGCGAGCAGGCGGCCCGTGCCCGAGCATGTAATATAGGCCGTCTTCAGACCGTGGCCGCCGAAGCAGATATTGGTGGTGAGCGGATCGCCCGTCGTTACCGATTCGACGAGGGAGCCGTCGTCCGGCGAGATCACCGAAATGCCGCCCTCCAGGATCGAGGCCACGCAGACGCGCCCCGCCCCGTCCACGGCGAGCGAATCGAAGAACTTGAAGGTGGGCGAACAATAGATGGGCGCGAATTGCAGCGGCGTCGCGGGCATGTCCACGTCCCCCGGCGCGCTGACCGGAAAACCCCACAGGCGGCAGGTGAAGGTCTCCGCCACGTAGAGCGTCGATTCATCCGCGCTGAGGCCGATGCCGTTGGGCCGGTGCAGGGGAAAGATCACCTCCCGGATCATCGAGCCGTCGGGCTTCGCGTAATAGACCGCGCCCCGGTCGCTCACCCGGTCATGGTCGTGGCCATAGTCGGTGAACCAGAAGCCGCCGCTGGAATCGAAGACGATGTCGTTGGGCGCGTTGAGCTTGTGGCCGCTGCACTCCGTATAGAGAACGTCCACCTTGCCGGTGCCGGGCTCCACCCGTTCGATGCGCCCGCCCGAATAGTTGCGCGAGCGGTCGCCGGGCACCAGAAGGCCCGCCGCCTCGCCATAGTGGAAGCCCCCATTGTTGCAGACATAGACCGCGCCGTCGGGGCCTATCGCCGCGCCGTTGGGGCCGCCGCCGAGATCGGCGATCACCTGCGCCGTGCCGTCATTTTTCACGCGGGTGAGCGTGCCGCGCGCGATCTCCACCACGATCACGCTGCCGTCGGGCATGGCGATGGGACCTTCGGGAAATTTCAGCCCTCCGGCGATTTCGCGAAATTTGGTCATTCGCCCCTCCTGGCGCCCCTGACGGAGCCCTGGCGCCGGAACGGCGCCGCTGTCATCGCGGCCGTGGCACGGTGAGCACGGGACCGGCCACGGTCTTCCGGCCCGTATCTTCCACGTTCCGCTTGGGCATGACATCGCAGACCCAGCCCCGGCGGGCAAGTGTTGCAATCAGGGCATCGGCGCGGGCGTGGCAAAAACTCCGGTCGCGCTCGGAAAACCACACGACACGCGCGGCCCGGCCCTCCTCCGGCCGGGCATAACGCATTTCGCAGCGGCGCTCCGGCGCCGGATCGCGCTCCACCTCGATTCGGCGCACGGCGTCCTCGAGGCGGCACTCGACCGCCGTGCCGGCGGCCCCCTCAGGGGAACGGGCGAAGGCGGAAGGCGCGGTCAGGGCGAGGGCGGCGAGCGCCGCCCGGAACGGACGGGCAGGCGTCATGGCGGGCTCCCGTTTTCGGTGCAGCGCGCACGAGCCCATCAGGCGAGGGCAAATTTCCGGTTAAGGATGAGAATTTGCGTCACGGACAGCGCGCGGAGCCTTCGTGGTGTGCCGCTTGTGGTGGTAAGCTCGGGCCTCACGCCGAGTAGAGGGGGAAGTTTCCATGAACGGTACGGGCAACGGGGCGGAGAGCGGCGCCATGCGGCTCTCGGTGATTCTGGCGGGATTACTGGGCGGTCTGGTTTTCGGCGGCCTGGTGGAATTCGACGAATATCTTTCCGATCCTCAGGGGGGTGGCCTGGCCGCGGCCGTGTTCATCTTCACCACGGCCTTCGCGCTGACCGCTGCGCCGGGCCGGTTCACGGCGGCGACAGTGTTTTCTGTAATCCTCGCGCTGCTGATCGGGGGACTGAGCTACAAGGTGAGGCTGTTCGAGGAGGCCCACGGCGCCGCTCCCGACGATTTCATCAACTGGTTCTGGTTCGCCATCGCCGCCCCCGCCACGGCCTACATCCTGACGGTCTTCGGGCTGACCGCCATCGAGGAAAGGGCGCCGCGCTGGCCCTATGGGCGCGTGTTCCAGCATCTGTTCGGCTTTCCCGTGCAACTGCTGTTCGCGCTGGCCGTGGTGGCATTGCTCAACCTGCTCATCTGGCTGTGGAGCGAACTGTTCGAGATCATCGGCATCGACGTCATCAGCGAAATCTGGGACGAGCCGCTGGTCTGGATGCCCATGTCGGGCGCCTTCGCGGGGCTGGGCGTGGCGCTGGCGCGCGAGTGGCAGGGAATTACCGCCGCGCTGCGCACCATGTGCCGTTATGTGGCGCGCTTCGCCCTGCCCATCTTCGCCGCTTTCACGGTGACCCTGCTCATCGCCCTGCCCGTTCAGGGGCTGGAGGATCTGTTCGGCTCGCAAAGCGCGGCACGGATCATGGCGGCGCTTGCGGCCTTCACGATCTTTCTGGTCTATGGCGCGCGGCAGGACCTGGCGGACACGCCGCCGGGCTGGCTGCGCATCGCCACGGCAATCTCGGTGCTGGGCCTGCCGGTCTATACGGCGCTGGCGGCCTATGCGATCTGGCTGCGTGTGAGCCAGTACGGTTTCACGCCGGAGCGTTATGCGGGGCTGGTGCTGGTGGTGATCCTGTTCCTGCACGCCGCGGGGCTGCTGGCGGTCCAGGCCCTTGACCTGTTGCGCCGCCGGGGCTGGCTTGCGGGCGCGGGGCCGGTGAACATACTGGTGCTGGCCGTGCTGGCGGGCTTCTTTCTTGCCATTCACACGCCGCAGCTCGACCCCTACGAAATCAGCGCCCAGAGCCAGTTCAACCGGCTGGCGGATGAGCGCGCGGACCCTGCGGAATTCGACTACGGCTATCTGCGCTTCAAGCTGGGCCCGGCGGGCGAACGGGCGCTGGAACGGCTCAAAGGCCTCGACTCGCATCCCGAAACCGGCGTGATCCGGGAGCGAATCGCGCTGGCGGAAAAGGCAAAGAACTACTGGGAATGGAACAGCCTCCGGCGGGGCGAACGGCCGCCCGAACCCGCCATGCCGGAAGGCGCGCCGAAACGGCCCGAAAGCGCGCCGGAGGGCTCCGGTAACGGGACGAAGGGCTGAACGGCACGGCCCGGGCGAGTTCCGTCTCCCGGCGTCGCGGCCGGTCTCCGGCCGTTGCGGAAGGCCTTTCATTCACCGGGCGGGGCTACTATATTTTGCTGTGCCGGTCGCACCGGCTATGGCGATAAACGAGCGTGCAATAAGCGTATCGGACCCGGGGGCAGTACCCGGCGCCTCCACCAAGAGCCCGGTCCGGAGCCTTTACGGCGCCGGGCTTCTGATGGGGGCGAACCAGGATCGACGAGCGTGTAAAGACGACTCTTTCGCCCGGCATGGCACCACCGTTATCGGGCCGACAGCATAGTTGCCAACGACAACGATGCTCCGGTGGCTCTCGCTGCGTAAGCGGCGCGAGTGCCGAAATTGAAGCCCCTGGTCTTGAGCTGATCAGGGCGGGGCCTGGCGGGCGCCTGGCAACAGAAGCCCGCCACTGCTTTTCCGGCAGGGGACCGTTTGCAGGTGGCCTGCTTGACAGAATTTCCACAGCAATGAGGTTGTATGGGCCCCGAAGCGCCGGGAAACCGCTTCAGGAAACCGCCACGAATGGAGGGTGCATGGGCCGGGATCTGATGGGTTACGACGTCATGGCGCAGGACGCGCTGCGCGGCCTGGTGCGCCGGGCGCTGCAGCGCGCGGCCGGGGAAGGGCTGCCGGGCGACCACCATTTCTACATCAACTTCGCCACCGCCTTTCCCGGCGTCGTCATGCCCGACAGTCTGCGGGAGCGTTTCCCCAACGACATGATCATCGTGCTCCAGCACCAGTTCTGGGACCTGGAGGCGGGCGAGGACGAATTTTCCGTGACCCTTCAGTTCAACAAGATGCCCCAGCGGCTGACCATTCCCTACAAGGCGGTGATCAGCTTCGTGGATCCCAGCGTGCAGTTCGGCCTGCGCTTCCAGGTGGAGGGCTATGAGCCGCGCGAGGAACTGACGCCCACCTCGCCGCCCGCCCTGCCCGAGACCACGGAGGCGCCGCGCCCGCCCGCCACGCGGGAGCCCGTGCCCGATGCGCCGGCCGCTTCGCAGGACAATGAACAGCCCGGCGACAAGGAGGGCGGCTCCGCCGAAGTGGTGAACCTGGACAAGTTCCGGAAGAAATAGGAATTTGCGTGCGGCTGCGCCGTATTCGAGAGAGGGGAACACATGCACATCCGGAACCGGCTCGTCCTGGCTGCCGTCGCCGGCGGTCTGTCACTGGCAATGACGGCCTGCGGGGAGAGCGGCACGGAGGCGGGCGGCAGCGCGCCCTCCGCCGCGGCGGAAATCGATTGCAGCGCTTTTCCCGGGGACCTGCTCACCAGATGGGGCCGGGAGAAACAGCTCGTTCTCAACCTGTCGCTGGCGAAGGGAAGCAATCTCGAAGCCATGCGTGAAACCACAGGCGCGCCGGATCCGGAAACCTTCCGGACGCTGGCGGCGGGATTTGAAAGCACCGATTTCCCGGGCGTCGAGCCCCTCGACAGTTTCGATGCGCCGGACGTGATCGCCGCCGATCTGCGCAAGACTGCCGATCTGCTCGAAACAGCCCTGACCTCGGGCGGCGATGCCTGGACGGCGCTCTCGGACTTCTACACGCAGAAGTTCTTTGTCCACCACAACGGCTCGATCAGCTACTGGCTGAGCGAGGCGGGCTGTGCGTGAC
>JBKHIN010000369.1:0-3473 GCA_046538635.1 Alphaproteobacteria bacterium | reverse complement strand
CCCGGACACGGGGACCGGCGGCAATTCCGTGGCTGAGCCCGCAACTGTGATCGGGGAGCGCCGCCGCAAATGCCACCGGCAGCCGGGTCTGCGCCCGCTTCCGGGAAGGCGCGGTGGTTCGCAATGATCCGTCAGCCAGGAGACCTGCCGTTCGCGTCGCCCATCCCCCGGCCGGGACCTGCCGGAGGAGCGGTCTTCCGTAGCGGCGACATGTCGGAACGGCCGGCAGGTCCGCGAGGATGGCTGAGGGGCCCGTTGCCCCGGCCATAAACGGCTTTCTCCGCTGGCGGCGCAGCCGCCCGGACGGGCTTGCCGGCACTGAATGTCAGTGCTCGGGAGGCCTGTTATGTTGCGTCAGTTCAATTGCCGTCACCCTTTCATCTTTCGCTGCATCGCCGCTCTGGCGGCGATTCCGCTCTGCTCCCAGAACGGGGCCGCTGCGAACCGCCTGTCCGGAGAAGGCCCGCCGCCCGCCGAGACCACACCCGAGGCGGGGGCCGGGAAGGAAGGCGAGGATCCGGACAGGATCATCGTTCTGGGCAGCCGCATTCCCCTGCCGGAAGAGCGGGTGGGCAGCGCGGTTACCCTCATCGGCGAGGAGGAAATCGAGGCGCGCAAGGAAACCTTCGCCCTCGATTTGCTGCGCGGCGTTCCCAGCGCCGCCGTCACCCGGACCGGGGGCTTCGGCGGCCTCACGCAGTTGCGCCTGCGCGGCGCCGAAGCCAACCAGACCCTGGTGCTCATCGACGGCGTGGAAGTGGCCGATCCGGTTTCCGGCGAGTTCGATCTTTCGGACCTGCTGTCCGCCGATATCGCGCGCATCGAGGTGGTGCGGGGTGAGCAAAGCGCGCTGTGGGGCAGTGAGGCCGTCGGCGGCGTCGTCAACATCATCACCAAAGAGGGAGAGGGGCCGCCGCGCATCAATGCCGGGTTCCGCTACGGCTCCTTCGATACGAAGCAGTTCCGGGGCAGCGCCGCCACGGGCACGGAGCGCTATTCGGCGCGTATCAGCGGGGCCTTCTTCGAAAGCGAGGGAATCAACGTCTCGCGCACGGGCAGCGAACCGGACGGCTATCGCAACGGTACCGTCTATTTCAAGGGCTCGCTCACGCCCGCCGACAGTCTCACGCTCGACGTGGCCGCCCGCTATGTGAACGCGCTCAACCGGGAAGACAGCGGCTTTCCGCAGCCGGTGGACACCGACACGGTGGGCCGCCGGGAACAGGTTTCCGCGCGCGCGGGGGCCACGCTGTCGCTCATGGAGGGCGACTGGCTCCACAAGGCGGCCGTCTCGGTAAACGACGTCGCCTCGCGGGCGCTGGAGAGCGGCGCGCTCACCAGTGAAAGTCACGGCCGCCGCCTGCGGGCCAGCTATCAGAGCGATCTCTTCTTCCGTCCGGCATTCCTTCCGGACACGGAGCACCGGCTCACGCTCTATGCCGAACGCGAGGCGCTGACCTTCGAGAACGCCAGCATTTTTTCCTCCGTCCCCCTGCATGAAGCGGAAACGGTGAACCGGGGCTATGTAGCGGAATACGGGATTGGCTTTGGGGAGATTGCTCATCTCACGGGCTCGGTGCGCCATGACGATAACGAGGATTTCGAGAACGCGCTCACCTTCCGCACCACGGCCGCCATCCACCTCGGCGGGCGCACACGCGTTCACGCCAGCGCAGGAACGGGCGTGCGCAATCCGGGCTTTTTCGATCTCTTCGGCTTCGATCCCGGTTTCTTTGTGGGCAATGCGGACCTGAAGCCCGAGCAGTCCTTCGGCTGGGACGCGGGCGTGGAACACGGCTTTCTGGGCGGCCGCCTCAGCGCCGACGTGACGTGGTTCCAGTCCCGCCTCGACGACGAAATCGTGCTCGTGTTCGTGCCGCCCTCGCCGGACCTGCCGGGTTTTCCCTTCGGTGCGCTCACCCCCGTCAATGCCGATCTCGAGGGCGAACGCCGCGGTGTCGAGGCGTCGGTGAGGGCGCAATTCACGGAAAGCTGGAGCCTCACCGCCGCCTATACCTGGACGGAGGCGACCGAGAACGGCGAGGAAGAGGTGCGCCGCCCGGCCCATATGGCAAGCCTTTCCACCACTTACCTTTTTCTGGACGGAAAGGCGGATGCGACGCTCTCGGCGGACTACACCGGCGCCTTCCGGGATTTCGACTTCACCGTCTTCCCAACGGCGCGGGTGGAGATGGACTCCTTCCTGCTCCTCGGGCTGGCGGCGCGCTACCGGCTGAACGACTCCGTCGAGTTTTACCTGCGCGGCGACAATCTGCTGGATCAGGACTATGAGGAAGTTCTGTTCTTCCAGACGCCCGGCATCGCCGTCACCGGCGGGTTCACCGTCAGTACGGGGATCGGCGGATGACTGGCCGAACACGCATATCACCGCGCATGGCATGCAGGGCGGCGGGTGTGGCGTTCCTGATCGTTCTTCTCGTGCTGAACGTTGCACCGGCCGTTTCCTCGGAGCCGCCCGGGCGCGTGGTTTCCATCAATCTGTGTGCAGACATTCTGGCTTTGCAACTGGGTGTGCGGCCGGTTGCCGTCTCGGCTTTCGCGGCGGACCCGGATTACTCGCCCGTCGCGGAAATGGCCGCCGGCATTCCCGTGACCTCCGGCAATGCGGAGGAAGTGCTTCGGCTGCAGCCGGACCGCGTGCTGGCGGGGCGCCACACGGCGCGCTTCGCCGTGCGCCTGCTCCGCCGTGCCGGCGTGCCCGTGACGCAGATCGAACCCGCCAACGACTTTGCCGGAATCCGCCGCAATGTCCGCACGGTTGCCCGCGCGCTCGGCCGCGAGCGGGCGGGGGAGGATGCCATCAGGCGTTTCGATGCGGCGCTCGAGGAGGTGCGTGGCGACGCCCTCACGCCGCGGCGCAGCGCCGTCCTCTATCTCGCCAACGGCTACACGACCGGCAAGGGCAGTCTCTACAACGCGGTTCTCGATCTCGCCGGGCTCGACAATGTGGCGGCGCAAATGGGGGTGGGCGCCTACGGGTTTCTGACCGTGGAGCAGGTGCTGCGCGCGGCGCCGGACATCATCATCCGCGCGCCCGGCGACCCGCAGGCGCCCGCGCTGGCCTATGAAAAGCTGAATCACCGGGCCCTGCGCCGCTATGCGCAGGACCATCCCGTGATCACGGCCCCTTCGGGCGACTGGTTCTGCGGCACGCCCCGGGTGGCCGCAGCGGCCCGGCGCATTCTTGCCGCCCTGAGCGATGCGATTCCTTCGTCCTCAACTTCGCCTGCCGAACCGGCACGGGATGCCCGGCGGTTAAATCCCCTCTCCCTCGGGAGAGGGAGGGGCCCGCGGACGCGACTGCGTCCCTGGGAAGGTGAGGGGCCTAACAACAACATTCACCGGAGCGCAGCCTCCGGAGTTTCCTGCGCGCCGGATGGCGCGCGCCCCTCACCCGCCCTCCTTCGCCAGGGCTCCGGAGGGCGACCTCTCCCGGGGGAGAGGTGTAAAGA
>JBKHIN010000368.1:0-3479 GCA_046538635.1 Alphaproteobacteria bacterium | reverse complement strand
CCCTCAATCACCGCACCAGCGACGGCGAGCCCACGCCCACGCTGACGGCGGCGGAGGACGAACTCACCGGCATCGCCCTGGGCCTCAAGGCGGCGGGGCAGGGCGTGTTGCAGGTGGTCTCGGACTTCGAGGACCCGGAGCGCGAATTCGGCATGCTCCGGCGCATGGTGGAAGCGAGCGGGCGGCCGCTCTCCATTTCCCTCGCCCAGCACGATAAGCGGCCCGAGGGCTGGCGCGCGCTGCTCACCGCCATCGGCGCGGCGTCGGACGAGGGCCTGCCCGTCAAGGCGCAGGTATGCGGGCGGCCCGTGGGCCTGCTCCTGGGCCTGGAACTGACGCTCAATCCGTTCTCCGCCCATCCCGCCTTCAGGGAAATCGCGGACCGGCCCCATGAGGAGAAAGTCCGTACTCTGCGCGATCCGGACTTCCGCAACCGTCTGCTCACGGAAGGTGCGGCCAGCGACAACCCCTTCATCAAGGCGGTGCTGGGCAATTTCGACCGGATGTTCGCGCTCGCCGATCCGCCCGATTACGAGCCGCCGCCGGAGCGCACCATCGGCGCGCAGGCCCGTGCGCAGGGGCGGGACCCCGCCGGACTGGCGCTCGAGCACATGCTGACGGATGGCGGCCGCGGCATGCTCTATTTTCCGTTCCTCAACTATTCGGACCAGTCGCTCGACCCTTCATATGAAATGCTGCTGCACAAGGATACCGTGCCCGGCCTCGGCGACGGCGGCGCCCATGTGGGCATGATCTGCGACGCCAGCTTCACCACCTCGCTGATCACCCACTGGACGCGCGACCGCACGCGCGGGCCCAGGCTGCCGCTCGAATGGGTGGTCAAGGCGCACTGCGCCGATACGGCCGCCGCCGTGGGCCTGCACGACCGGGGCCGCATCGCCCCCGGCTACAAGGCGGACCTGAACGTCATCGACTATGAGGGATTGAAACTGCACGCCCCGGAAGTGCGTTTCGACCTGCCCGCGGGCGGCAAGCGCCTCCTTCAGCGGGCGGAGGGCTATGTGGCCACCGTGGTCAGCGGACAGATCACCTACCGCGACGGCGAGCCCACAACTGCCCTGCCGGGCCGCCTGATCCGCGGCGCGCAGCCCGCTCCCCGCGCGGCGGCGGCGCAGTGAGGGAGCGGAAGCGACAACAATCACGGTCCCGAAGTTGCGAGGCCGGGGGGGAGGAACGTCAGTGAACAGTACCGCATCGGCAGAAGCACCGGGCACGCCCGCCGCGCCGGAGATCACGCCCGCCTACCGCCGCTATGCGCTCTTCATGCTGGTCGTGGTCTACACCTCCAGCCATGTGGACCGGAACATCATGGCGATCCTGATCGAGCCCATCAAACGGGACATGGGCTGGTCGGACGTCGCGCTCGGCTTCCTGGCGGGCCCCGCCTTCGCCATGTTCTACGCCACGCTGGGCATCCCCGTGGCCTGGCTGGCGGACAAGAGCAACCGGCGCAACATCATCGCCTGGGCCATCGCCATCTGGAGCGCCATGACGGCGCTGTGCGGGCTGGCCCAGAATTTCTGGCAACTGGCGCTGGCGCGCATCGGCGTGGGCGTGGGCGAGGCGGGCTCAAGCCCGCCGTCGCATTCCATGATCTCCGATCTCTACCCGCCGGAGAAGCGTTCGCGCGCTTTGGCCATCTACGCGCTGGGCGTCTATATCGGCATCATGCTGGGCTATCTGATCGGCGGCCATGTCAGCGAGGCGGTGGGCTGGCGGGCCGCATTTTTCGTGGTCGGCCTGCCGGGCCTCATCATCGCGCTGCTGGTGCGCTTTACGCTGAAGGAGCCGCTCCGCGGCCACTCCGAGGGCGTCGCCGTCGCCCTTGAGGAGAAAGTTCCGTTCACGGCCGGATTCAAGCACATCTGGCGCAGCCGCGCCGCCCGCCATCTGGTGATCGGCTGCACGCTGACGTCCTTTGTGGGCTACGGCACGGTGGCGTGGAATCCGGCCTATCTCATTCGCTCTCTGGGCATGACGGAGGGCGAGGTGGGCACGATGTTCGCCCCGCTGATGGGCGTTCTGGGGGCGGCCGGCGCGCTTCTGGGCGGATATCTGGCGGACCGCCTCGCCGCGCGGGACCGGCGCTGGAACGCCTGGATCGTGGCGCTGACCAAGGCCATGACCGTGCCCCTGCTGGCGTTCTTTTATCTGGCTACGGATCAGATTGCCGCACTCCTGTGGTTCGCGCCCACCATCGTACTGGGTGCATTTTACCTGGGCCCGACCTTCGCCATGATCCAGACCCTCTCGCCGCCGCGCCTGCGCGCCATGTCGGCGGCCATCCTGCTGTTGATCCTGAACCTCATCGGGCTCGGGCTGGGGCCGCAGCTCGTGGGCGTGTTGAGCGAGTTTCTGCGTCCGGAACTGGGCAAGGAATCCCTGCGCTACGCCCTGCTCATTTCCGTCGCCATCAATCTGTGGGCGGCCGGGCACTATGTGGCTGGCGGCATCTACTTCCGCCGCGAAATGGAGGCCGCGGCGGCGAAGGCATGAGGGCAGGGCGCGCCCGCGGTTTTCGGCTGCGGATTTTGCTGCTATACGGTCCCGCGAAGGTTGCCCGGCCGGCTCTGTCCTCGACTGCGAGGGCCGGGGAGCCGGAGAAGAGAGGGGGCCCAGGGCATGGGCAAGACGGCGGCAAAGGCGGCGGAGAAGGCCGCCGAAGGCGATCCGCCGCCGGACGGCGGGCGCGACGCTTTCACGCCGCGCCTGCGCATACTGAACAAACAGTCCTGGCGCGGATCGTTCCGGCTGGAGGAGGTCTTCTGGTCGATCCTGGAGGAAGCGGCGGAGGCTCACGGCCGGCGCCTCAACGACTATGTCCACGGCCTGCTGGCCGCCGCCCCGGAGAACGCCAACAAGTCCTCGCTGCTGCGCGCCCATGCCGCCAAATGGCAGCGGGAGCGCGCCCGCGCGGCGCAGGAACTGCCGCCCGTCGTGGAGAATGCCGTGGCCGCCTGCCCGGTGCCCTGTTTCGTCATGGGGCCCGACAGGCGCATCAGGCTCTTCAACAGCCGCTTCATCCACTATTTGCGCGGCCCGGACGGCGGCGCACTCGCCGGGGCGGACCCGCGCATAACCTTCCAGATGCCCTTGACCGAAATCGTGGACACATTGCGCACCGCCCCGGGCAAGGTGGTGGACTGCAACCTGCGCGCCGTGGTCCCGGGCCGCACCGTCGAAGGCCGCGCCCGCATCTGCCTCATCGGCGACACCGGCGGCGAGTGGCGCATCATGGGGTTCGTGGTGGGGTGAAGGAGGGCAATCTCCTTTCCCGCTCCCCGACACAGGACGTGTACGGATCATCAGCAAACGTAGCACGCCTTCACCGCAACCGCCGTTGGCGCGTATTTCGTTCCATGTACCCTATAGCCTCAAAACTGATTGACTCCAGGAGGGTCACGGCCCACCCTTTGCACGGTGCTCACAACACCTTCCGAGGCGCAAAGCCGCCGCAA
>JBKHIN010000367.1:0-3482 GCA_046538635.1 Alphaproteobacteria bacterium | reverse complement strand
GGATCGAAGAGGACGCACGCCGCGCGCAGCCCCCTGCCCTTCTGTGGCGGCCGCCCGAGCCTGCCCCGGCGGTGGCCCTGTACCAGGCGGCGCCCGTGCCGCCGGACGCGGTCGAGACGGATCACGAGCCTTCCGCCGCTACGCTGCGGCGGGCGCTTGCACAAAGCGGCAGTGCGGCAGAAGTGGCGGTAAGCCGGGACGACGTTTTCTCCGCTCACGGAATGGATAGCGAAGTGGACGGACTTTTCGGCCCCGCCGTTCCGTTGAAGGACGGCGGCTCCCTGATGATCGAACCGGTGGCGGCGCTGACCGCCATCGACGTGAACGCGGGCGGCGCGCCGGGCTCCACGGCAGAAGACACGGCGCTGAAGGTCAATCTGGAAGCCGCGCGCGAAATTCCGCGCCAGATCGCCCTGAGGCGGCTGGGCGGCATCGTGGCCATCGATTTTTTGCGCATGAAGGCGGCGCGGCACCGCCGGGAAGTCCTTGCCACGCTGCAGCGGGGTCTGGAAAGCTGCCGGATCGAGGCTCCGGCGCCGGGCTTCGGGCGGGCGGAGCTGGTGGAGCTTGTGCTGCCGCGGCGCGCCACGCCCCTGCATGAGCGGCTGATGTCGCCCTGCCCGAAATGCGGCGGACGAGGCGATATTCCCGATCCCGCCGGATGCGCGCTGGCGCTGCTCGCCCGGATTGCGCGCGAGGGCCGCGGCGCGGCGGGGCCGCTGGAAGCGCGGGCGGCGCCGGAAGTGATTGACTGGCTCACCGCACGCGAGGCGGCGGTGACGCGCGAACTGGAACGCTTCGCCGTGACCGGCGTGCGCTGGCGGGCGGAACCCGGCTGGCCGCCGGACCGCATGGATGTGCGGCCCCGGCAGGATTGAGTGCCTACTGCAGAGGAGATGATGAGCATCGAACCCATTCGCACACGGACATGCCCCATCTGCGGGAAAAAGACCGACCTGAAGTACCGGCCCTTCTGCTCAAGACGCTGCGCGGACGTGGATCTCGGCCGCTGGCTCTCGGGCGCCTACGCCATCCCCGTCGCAGAAGCCGATGACGAGGACGGCGAGGACGTGGAACCGGGCGAGACGGGAGAGTGACCGGAATACGCCGCCTTCACTCCCGGCCTGCGACTTCCTCCAGCATCCGGGCGAAAAGCTCCCGGTCCTGTTCGCCGAAAAGCACGAAGCGGATGTGCTTTACCGAGGAAAGCCGGGGTGCGGTGTCGAGGACCGTTTCAAGGGCGATCCGCGCCGCCGCCTCGGCCGGAAAGCCGAAGGCCCCGGTGGAAATGGCGGGAAAGGCGAGCGAGGCCAGCCCGTTTTCCTCCGCCAGCCGGAGGGCGTTCCGGTAGCAGGCGGCCAGCAGGTCACCGGCCGGTTCGTCCCGTCCATAGACGGGACCGAGACAGTGAATGACGTGACGGTTGGGCAGATCGTGCGCGCCGGTGATGACCGCCTCCCCCGGCCCGATGGGCGCCAGCGGCCGGCATTCTTCCTCGAGACCCGGCCCCGCGGCCCGGTGGATGGCCCCGGCGACGCCGCCGCCGGTGCGCAACTGCGCATTGGCCGCGTTGACCACGGCATCCATGTCCGGCTGGTTGGCGATGTTTCCCCGCACGCATTCGATCGTCACGCCGTGTGCAGTTCGCTCAGCCATTTCTTCGCTCTCCTGCTGTCCACAAGTCCTGTCCGCCCTGACTTATCACACGGGCACACAGCGGCGGACACATTCACTTCATGGTGAGAACGGCCGTGCACGGTCTTCGTGTTCCGGCCCGGACGGCCCGCCTCTCCGTGGCCGGACCCGCCCTGTTTTGTCCGGGAGGTTATCGAGGAGGCAATATGGCGGATTCCCCACTTCGGGCCGCCCGCAAGCGCCGCCGGCGCTACCGTCTGCTCTATCGGCTGGAGGCCGGGCTGGAAGCGCCCATGTTCCTGCTGGCGGTCATCTGGCTCTGGCTTTTCGTCGATGAACTCCTGACCGGCGTGTCGCCCTGGCAGCAGGCCACGGTAACGGGCATCTGGGCGATCTTTATCCTCGAATTCCTGCTCAAGCTTTATCTCGCCCCGCGCCGCATCGCCTATATCGCCCGGAACTGGATCACGGTCGTCGCGCTGGCGGTGCCCGGCTTCCGGGTATTCCGCATGCTGCGCGCCATTCGCCTCCTGCGGGCGACGAGGGTGGCTTCGACCACACGGATTGTCCGCTCCCTGACCTCGGCAAGGCGGTTCTACAAGGCGTTGCAGGCGGCCCAGGGGCCGGCGCCGAAGCCGGAGGTAAACGCCGCCATCCTGATCGCGGCAAGCCCCGGCGGCGAGATGTCCGCCCTGCAACGGTTTGCGGCGCAGCTTGCCCGCGACGCCGGCCCCGAAATCCAGACCGCGTCGCGCATTCAATGGACGTTTCAGACTACCGCGCCGGTTCTGCTGGAATCGGACAATCCGCGCCGGCCTTCGGATTTCCTCGACGAGGCCAGTTTGCGCATGGCCGAGGGGCCCTACGACCTCGCCATCGTCGTTACCGACGTCGCCCTCGTCTCTCGCAGGCTGAGGGTGGTGGCGGGACTGGTATCCCCCACGAGCCGGATCGCCGTGATTTCGACGCGCAAGCTGGTGACCGCGCCCCGCGGCCGGCCCGTGCGCCGGCTGGAGGCGGACTCCGTGCGGTGGAACGCGGGCGCGCTGCTGCTGCGCTTTCTGGGCCGTATCGGGGGACTGCGCAGCAAAGGAGGGCGCGAAAGCGAGGTCATGGCGCCCTTCGCCTTTCAGGAATCCCGCCGGACCCTGCCCCGGTTCACCGGCCCGGAGCGTGAGGCCCTGGCGCGAACCGGAGCCCGCCTGCCGGAACGGGAACTGCGCGGCGGCGGCCCGGTGGATTCGCTTGTGTTCCATGTCCTGATGGTTTTCCGCCATCCGGGGGACGTCTTGCGCCCGCTGCTGCGCAACTGGGCGCCCCTGCTGCCGCTTTCCCTGCCCGGCCTGGCCACGGCGGCCGTCGCCCCCAGTTTCCTGCTGGTCTTCAATGCGGAAATCTGGGACGTGGGGCTGACCATGAGCGGCGCGGTGGCTGCCCTGTACGCCACGATCAGCATCATGGCGGCAAGTTTCTATCTCGTCTGGGCGCAGGCGCTTTTCCTTCCGAGAAAGGAAAAACGGGTGCTGACGGAACATCTGGCGGTCGCAAACGGAGTGATCTTCCTCAGCATCCTGCTGGCCTGTGTGGGCCTGTTCATCATGGTCGTTACGCTGATGATGCTGATCGAAACATTCATCTTTCCGGCGGGGCTGATACGGACCTGGCCGACCCTCAATCAACCGGCCGTCGATTTGACGGACAAGCTGCGTCTTGCCGCCTTCATCGGCACGGTGGGCGTGACCACGGGCGCCCTGGCGGGCGGTCTGGAAAGCCGCACGGTCATCCGCCACCTGGCCCTGTTCGAGGACGAGAGCGACGGCACGCCCTGAGCCCGGGCAGGCCGAAAC
>JBKHIN010000366.1:0-3494 GCA_046538635.1 Alphaproteobacteria bacterium | reverse complement strand
CGGCCGAGCGGCGCAGCAGCGCCCGCAGCCGGGCCAGCAGTTCTTCGGTATGGAAGGGCTTGGTGAGATAGTCGTCCGCGCCCGCGTCGATGCCGCCCACCTTGTCGCTCCAGCGGTCCCGCGCGGTCAGAATGATAATGGGCATATTGCGCCCCACCCGGCGCCATTGCTCCAGCACGGTGACGCCGTCCACCTTGGGCAGGCCCAGATCGAGCACGACCGCGTCATAGGGTTCGGTTTCGCCCAGAAACTGGCCGTCCTCGCCATTGTCCGCCGCATCGACGGCGTAACCGGCGTCTTTCAGCGATTCCGAGAGCTGCCGCAGCAGATCGGGATCGTCTTCCACCACCAGAATCCGCATCGTGTCCCCGATACCGGCGTTCCGCCCGCGCCCGTCAGGAGCGGCCCATGCGCGGACGCCTTTTCTCACGGTTCGCCGTTTTACCGCTTTTCCTCGCGTTTGAATTTGCCGGTTTTTGCATCGACAATCAACTTGCGCAGCGCCCGGCTTCCCGCCGTCTCCCACAGGACCACGATCTCGTTGACGCCGCGCTCGTTGTCGAACATCGTCACCAGCCGGCCGCGGAACCCCTGACGCTTCAGGGCCCGCTCGACCTCCTTTTCGGAGAGAGCGCGCTGCGCGGTCTGGAACTGGGCCTTGAGCAGCCGCGCGCAGCCGGCGGAGGCGCGGGCGGCCCCCGGCTTCGCATGACGCGCGGGAGCATGCGCCCCGTGGGGCGCAGCGCCGGCGCGTTCGCCGGAAACGCACGGATCGGGGGACCGCGTTTGGGCCGCCGCCGGACTGCACACCAGCAGCGCCGCCGTTACTATGGGGAGCAGAACATTTTTCATGCAGACTAGGCTAGAAACCGCTTGCTGAACCGTGGATGAACGTTTTCCGCCGTATAAAGTACCGCCCTCCGGAAAAATACCGACCGCGGCGCGCCTTCACCGTAAGGTGCACCCTGGAAGCGGCGGGTCCGCGCCCCGCGCGGGACGGGCATCAGACCTCCTGCAGGGTCCGGCGCAGGGAGGAAAGCGAGCGTTCCGCCTCCATCAACCGTTTCTGGATGCGCGCCTTTTCCCGGTGATCGATTCGCCCGTCGTCCACCAGCGAGGTTTCCACCTCCCGCATCAGGTCGGCGACATCGAACAGGGTGGAACTGGTCTGTGTACGGACGCCCTCGGCGGCCATCTGCTCCGTTTCGGGCACCCGGCCGACGGCCACGAAGGGCGAGCCTGCGAGAAAATAATCGGCGATCCGCACATCGTTCAGAAAGCCGAGGATGGCCCTGGCCTCCTCCACGCTGAACCGCACCCGGCCGTAGAGCCGGCTGTAAAGCGACTGCTCCTTCATCCCCAGATGGGCCGCCACCTGCTTGACCGTCTTCACCTCCTCCACGATGAGAAGCGTGTAAAGAAGCGAAGCAAATTCCCTGTGCCTCTCCGGCATGATGCGCCTTCCCCTGTTGGCGGCGACCGGGGCCACGGAACCCGATCGATCCCGAAATAACCACATGTACAAGGCGTTAAATAGGGAGACGCCGGAAGCGCCACAATGCAAAATGCCGCCGTCCGTTTGATAGAAACGGGGGCCGCCGAGGGCTCATCCCGGCCGCGCTGGCCGGTAAAAGAGGTAACTGCCCAGAAGCGCCACCGGCACGAGCTGCGCGCTCCAGGCGGGCGCCTCCCGGTGATGGTGGTAATGGGTGGCGCCCCCGGCGGGGTCGGCGAGGTCGCGGCAGGAAACCATGCACACCGTGGCGAGCGCCCGGCACAGGGCGGGATCGGTGAAGCGATGGGCGGAAAGCGGCGCGCCGTAACACAGGCCCGTGCCGCTGAGCGTGCCGTCGCCGAACCAGGGATGCGGAGCGGCCCGGCGGCGCATATGGGCGCGCGCCTCCCGCGCCCGGTTCAGGAAGGTCCACGCAATGGCCGCCCGCGTGATCTCCGGCTCCCGGGGCGCATCCGCCGCGACGCGCCGGGACAGCGACAGCAAATCGTTCAAACTGGTCACGAGCCCCCTCCGCTGATAGAATTCCCGCTCAGCGGGAAAACGATCCAGGAATTGTGGATAACTCTGTGGATAACTGCAAGTATGCCGCGTGCCCGGTTTAGAACAACTTACTCATAGTTGCATTTTTGCATCCATCCGGTGGGTTCCCTCACCCGTCCTTCAGCTCGATCACCGGGATCGACGGGATCTGCCCCGCCTCGAAATGGGAGAGATTGATGTCCAGCCGGTCCGTATCAAAGCGGACGGCGACGTCGAACTCGTATCCCGCCGTGATCGAAACGCCTGCGGCGGGGGCGGCGGCAAAGGTGACGGTCCCGGTGAGCGGATCGGCGCTGAATTCGGATGGGTCCAGCGCCACGCCGTCGAGGGCGGCCACGACCGTTCCCGCCACGGGCTTCGTCACCGGTCGGACATGCTCCACGCCGCCCGAGGCATAGCGTTTGACGAGCTGGAACTGTGTTGTCGTCCCGTCGCCCGTGCCGATCTCCACATCCAGCGCCGAAACCGGCTGCAGGGGCGCACCGGAGCGGAAGTCCGCCCCGTCCTTCCAGCGGAAACCATGCAGCCGGCCCAGCCGCGCCTCGAAGAAGGCAATGACCGTGTAGAGATCGTCCAGCGTGCGCACGCCGTAGCCCGCGTCCCAGGAGCGGCGCGCCTGCAGCCACAACCCGTTGCGCCGCTCCGCGCCCGAGGCCGTGACCACCACCTGCGTCCGGCGCACCGGCCCGCCGGACGCCCCCAGCGAAATATCCGTAGGGAAACGGACGTCATGGAAGGACATAACAAAACCTTTGCTCTCTATGTGCGCCGGGCCGGCGCCCCCTCACCGGCTCGGCCTGCGCGCGGACGCGCTTGACCTCGCCAACCTCTCCCCCGCAAGCGGTGGAGAGGTAAACAGGCGCACGCTCAATCACACCTCTCCCCCGGTCCGGGGGAGAGGGAGGGGCCCGCGCCGCGTCAGCGGCGTGGGAGGGTGAGGGGGCTCACAACTTACGAAGACCGGAACTTCTGCCCCCGGACAACCGCCCGCCCGAGCATGGACTGGATCTGCGCCTCCGACTGCAGAAAGCTCTGCGCGTCCGTGGCCTGAACGTTGAAGGTGACGTTGATCCCGCCGGCGGGGGCGGGCGCGATGCGGCCGGGCGACGGCGGCACGAAAACCTCCGGCCCACGCTCGCCCACCAGATAGGCGGTATCTCTGTGGCCACCGGCCCGCCCGCCGCACGGCCGATCAAGCCGCCCAGGAGTCCGCTTGCCTGTTTGCCCAGCGCGCCGAAGACGGTATCGAGCCCCAGCCGCGCCAGGTCGCGCGACAGCCCCCGGATCAAACCGCCAAGATCGGCCTCGCCGGTGCGCAGGATCTGATCGAAGGCCCTGCCGAAGGCGCTCTTGAGCGAACGGGCGACGCCTTCCAGGGTCTCGCCGATCGCCGCCGCCTGCGTATCGAGCCCCTCACCCAGGCCGGAAAGAGCGGTCC
>JBKHIN010000365.1:0-3504 GCA_046538635.1 Alphaproteobacteria bacterium | reverse complement strand
AGGCCGCCGATCAGCATGGTGGGCTGGCCCACGCCCACGGGCACGCTCTGGCCGCCCTTGCCGCAGGTGCCGATGCCGGTGTCGAGTTTCGAGTCGTTGCCGATCATGCGCACGCGGGTCAGCGCGTCGGGGCCGTTGCCGATCAGGGTCGCGCCTTTTACGGGCGCGCCCACCTTGCCGTTCTCGATCATGTAGGCCTCGGTGCAGGAGAACACGAACTTGCCGTTGGTGATGTCCACCTGCCCGCCGCCGAAGGAGACGGCGTAGACGCCCCTGTCCACCGAGCGCAGGATCTCCTCGGGGTCGTGCTGTCCGTCGAGCATGTAGGTGTTGGTCATGCGCGGCATGGGCGCATGGGCGTAGGATTCGCGCCGCCCGTTGCCGGTGGGCTTCACGCCCATGAGGCGGGCGTTCATCCGGTCCTGGAGGAAGCCGGTCAGAATGCCGTCCTCGATGAGCACGGTGCGCGAGGTGGGCGTGCCCTCGTCATCCACGGTCAGCGAGCCGCGCCGGTCCGCCAGCGTGCCGTCATCCACCACGGTGACGCCGGGCGAGGCCACGCGCTGGCCCATCAGCCCCGCGAAGGCCGATGTTTTCTTGCGGTTGAAATCGCCTTCCAGCCCGTGGCCCACCGCCTCGTGCAGCAGGATGCCGGGCCAGCCCGCGCCCAGCACCACGTCCATGACGCCCGCAGGCGCGGGGACGGAGTCCAGGTTCACCAGCGCCTGGCGCAGGGCCTCGTCCACATGTTCGCGCCAGTTCTGCGGATCGAGATAGAGGTCATAGCCCGTGCGCCCGCCAGCGCCGTAGCTGCCCGCCTCCTGCCGGTCGCCCTCGCCCACCACCACGGTGACGTTGAGGCGCACCAGCGGGCGGATGTCGCGCACGCTCTGGCCGCCTGCGCGCAGGATTTCCACCGCCTGCCATTCGCCCGTCAGCGAGCAGGAAACCTGGCGCACGCGCGGGTCTTTCGCCCGTGCATAGGCGTCGATCTCCTCCAGGAGCCCGACCTTTTGGGCGAATTCATGCGCGACCAGCGGGTTTTCATCCGTATAGAGATGGACATTGGTGCCCTGGGGGCCGTCCGCCCAGGTGCCCTGATGGCCGGTCTTGACCGCCTGAACGGAGTCCGCCGCGCGCCGGATCGCGGCTTCCGACAGTTCCGAGGCATGGGCATAGCCCGTGGCCTCGCCCGCCACCGCGCGCAGGCCGAAGCCCTGGCCCGTGTCGAAGCTCGCCGTTTTCAGGCGGCCGTCATCGAAGACGAAGGCCTCCGACTGGCGGTATTCCAGAAACAGTTCGCCGTCATCCCCGCCGCGCAGCGCCTCGTCCACGAGGGACTGCACGCGGGCGCGGTCCATTCCGGTCTGGGTGAAGAAAAGATCGTCCGTGTTCATGCCGCGCTCGAGGTTGGGCGCCCCGCGGGCGCCTTCGTGGCAAAGGATTTTCGTGCTGCAACGGCGCCGCGCGTTCCGCCGCGCCGGGACCGGGCGGACCTGCCCGTCAACCGGTCCGCCTCCGCCGGGACTATGCCGCAATCCGGCCGCAGCGTCACGCGATAATCACCGTTCCGGCGCCCGGCGGTGGCTTTCAAAACCGGGACTTGCGCCCATGACGTTCCTGTATTCGGCATAAGAGTGCGGCCCTGCTGCGTCATTACGTCAGTGGACCGGCAGGGGCGCTTACAATAGGTCTTTGCCGCAATGGTTTTGACGGGCCGCCTGTGTAGAATGCGGCCGATTCGCGGGCTGCCGGCGAGTCGGAAGTCATCGGGACAATTCAAGGGAGAATTCAGGTCATGAGGCGGAGGTCTTTGTCTCGTTCCTCCCTGAACGCCTGCCGCGCCGGGCGGGGGGCGGCCATGCTGTCCGCGTTCGTGCTCTGCGCGCTCGCCGCGCCGGCAGCGGCTCAGCCCCCCGTGGACGGACAGCCGGTGGACGGGCAGCTCGGCTTTCAGCCGCCCGCCTCGCCGGTCATGGAACAGATAAGCTGGTTTCACGACAATTACCTGCTCTGGATCCTGACGGCGATCACCCTGTTCGTGACCGCGCTGTTGCTGACCGTGATCGTGCGCTTCAACCGGCGCGCCAATCCCAAACCGGCCACCTTCGCCCACAATACGCTGCTGGAGGTGATCTGGACCGCCATTCCGGTGCTCATTCTTGTCGCCATTGCGCTGCCCTCCTTCCGGCTGCTCTTCTTCGCGGACGAGGTCCCGGAAGATGTGGATCTGACGATCAAGGCCACGGGGTACCAGTGGTACTGGGGCTATGAATATCCGGATCAGGGTATCCCCGAATATATTTCGACCATGGTACAGGACGAGGATCTGGGCACGGACTATTTCGGCAACAAGCAGCCCAGAATGCTGGCGACGGACAATGACATCGTCGTGCCCGTGGGCAAGACGGTGCGCGTGATCGTGACCGGGGGCGACGTGATCCACAATTTCGCCATGCCCTCGATGGGCCTGAAGGTGGACGCCGTTCCCGGCCGCCTGAACGAGGCCTGGTTCAAGCCCACCCGCACCGGCATGTTCTACGGCCAGTGTTCGGAACTGTGCGGCATCGGCCATGCCTATATGCCGATCTCGGTCCGCGTCGTCGAGCAGGACGAGTTCGAGCGCTGGGTGCGCTCGAAGACCGGGCAGGCATCCGCACCGCCGGCGGGCGGGGAAAAGGTGCATCTCGCCGGGAAGACGGCGCCCGAACCAGCACAGGACGAATGATTCTTGCGGCGGCAGCGCCGCTGCGACCCGCGCGCCGCGGGCGGCTGGCCGATTTCGAAGGATGTGAGGACGATGACGGAAATTGCCGCTTCCCACGAGCATGAGGAGCATCGCCCGAAGGGCATCCTGCGCTTCCTCTACTCCACGAACCACAAGGACATCGGCACGATGTACCTTGTGTTCGCCGTGATCGCGGGGGTGATCGGCGGGGTCCTGTCGATCCTGATGCGGATCGAGCTGCAGGAGCCGGGCGTCACCTTCCTGACCATGTTCGTGCAGGACGGCAACCTGGACGCGGCCAAGCATTTATACAATGTCCTGATGACGGGCCACGGGCTGATCATGGTGTTCTTCGTGGTCATGCCCGCCATGATCGGCGGTTTCGGCAACTGGTTCGTGCCGCTGATGATCGGCGCGCCGGACATGGCCTTTCCGCGCCTCAACAACATCTCCTTCTGGCTGCTGCCTGCGTCCTTCGCGCTGCTGCTGATCTCGATTTTCGTGCCCGGCTCCACCGCGGGCCCGGGCTTCGGCGGGGGCTGGACGGTCTATCCGCCGCTGGCGACGGAGGGCCATCCGGGGCCGTCGCTCGACTTCGCCATCCTGTCGCTGCACCTGGCGGGGGCGTCCTCGATTCTGGGCGCGATCAACTTCATCACGACCATTTTCAACATGCGCGCGCCGGGCATGACGCTGCACAAGATGCCGCTCTTCGCCTGGTCGATCCTGATCACGGCCTTCCTGCTGCTGCTGGCGCTGCCGGTGCTGGCGGGCGC
>JBKHIN010000364.1:0-3508 GCA_046538635.1 Alphaproteobacteria bacterium | reverse complement strand
GGAGAGGGAGGGGCCCGCGGGCGCTTCAGCGTCCGTGGGAGGGTGAGGGGGCAACCGCCCCGTTCCGGCACAGGTTCTTAAACGCTCACAGGCGCGTGCGCAACTGCGGGAGGGGCGCCCCTCTCACGCCGCCTGCCGCCATTTGATGGAACAGCCCATGCTCGGAATCTGGTCCCGGGGCCCGTTTCCGGTGCGCGCCACCTGGCGCATGGCGTCGAGCAGTTCCCGTCGGGCGTCGGGCACCAGCGTGGTTTTGGATTCGTCCAGCCGCCCCCGGTATTGCAGCTCGTCCCTGGCGTTGAAGCCGAAAAAGTCCGGCGTGCACACCGCGCCATAGGCCTGGGCGACCGTCTGTGTGCGATCAATGACGTAGGGGAAGGTGAAATTGTGCTCCTTCGCGAAGCGCTTCATGTTCTCGAAGCTGTCTTCGGGATAGGATTCCGTGTCATTGGGCATGATGGCGACGGCGCCGATGCCTTCCTTCTGCAGCGTGCCGATGTCCTCCACCAGCCGGTCGATCACGGCCTTCACATAGGGGCAGTGATTGCAGATGAAGACGACGAGCGTGCCTTTCTCGCCCCTGATATCGGCGAAGGTATAGTTCCGCCCGTCCGTGCCTTCGAGGTCGAAATCCTCGGCCTTGCGGCCGAATTCGCAAACCGGCGTCTGGGTCAGGGCCATGGGATCAGTCTCCTTCTCGCGAGTGTCGTCCAGGGGCCGCCTATTCCAGCCGGAACCAGTCATGGTCGCGCGTGGCCCGCAGGACCAGGTAGACCAGCAGGCCCACGGGGCCCATCAGGAAGGTCAGGAACAGGCACGGCACCAGCAGGGGATACCACAGGTCGCGCCGCCTGCCGTCGCGCACGATCCAGGCGCCCACGAACAGGTCGAACACCAGATAATGCACCCAGCCGGCCAGCAGCATGGCGTCGCTTTGGAAGGTCGCGCGCAGGCCTTCAAGGCTGGTGAAGTCGATGGCGGACCCGGGCACGGTGTGGAACAGCCAGGCATAGAGCGCGCCCAGCACCAGCGGCGGCGCGACCGACTGGATCAGAACCCGGGTAATCGCGGCATTGGGCAGAAAGGCGAGCAACAGCCAGAGCGGCATCACGCCGATGGTCGCCGCCTTGTACAGGAACTCCGCCGGCATGGGCTCATGCCCCTCCGCCCGGCTTGCCGAAGCGGCGTTCGAGCCATCCGGTCATGACGCGGTTCACCTCCTGCGGATGCTCCTGCTGGGTCCAGTGGCCGCACTCGCGCACCAGATGGCGTTCGAGATCGGGCACCCATTGCTCCATGCCCTCCGTCAGGCGGGGCGGCAGCACATAGTCCCGGTCGGCCATGATCATGAGCGCGGGCGCGTCCACCTGCTGGCGCACGCCCTCCGTCGACTCCCAGTTGCGGCGGAAATTCCGGTACCAGTTGATGCCCGGGCCGAAGCCGGTTTCCCGGAAGGCGTTGACGAACACCTGAAACTCGTCCCCGCTCAGCAGGGGTTCGCCGCCGAAGCCGTCCTCCTCGCCCTCTATGGCGTCGAGCAGGGCAAAGTTCTTGAATTCGGCCGGCAGCTTGTCGAAGTCCTCCAGGCTCATGCGCCATTTGCGCAGGAAGAAGCGCAGGGTCTTCGCCGGATCGGCGTCCAGCACCGCCTCGGGCGTTCCCCGCTCCTGGAAGCGTACGATGTACATATCCGGCCCGTAGGCTTCCCGGAACAGCGTCACGGGGTCCTTCTCCGGATGGCGCGCGAAGAACGGCGTGTTGAGGCCGATCACGCCCGCCACCCGGTCCGGATGCAGCAGCGGCATCTGCCACACCACGATGCCGCCCCAGTCATGGCCCGCGAACACGGCCCTTTCGGCCCCGTAATGGTCCAGCAGTCCGGCCAGATCGCCGGTCAGCGCGTGGATGTCATAGGCTTCCACGGCTTGCGGCCGGTCCGTATTGCCGTAGCCGCGCTGGTCGGGCGCCAGCACACGGTAACCGGCCTCGGCCAGCGCCGGAATCTGGTGCCGCCAGGAGTAGGCCAGTTCGGGAAAGCCGTGGCAGAGCACCACGGGCAGGCCGTCCTCTGGCCCCGCGGCGTAGACGGCCATGCGAATGCCGTTGGTGTGGATGAATTCGGGTTCGGGAAGGCCGGGCATGGGAATCATGTGCACCCCCTCTCTCGCGCGCGCCTATTCAACCCGCCAGAGCCCGCCGGGGCAACCGCTGCAATGCCACACTCGCCGTTACCCGCGCCGCGCCACCTGGATTACGGGCTCGATCTGGTGCGCCTCGGCGGCCTTGAGATAATTGGCGAATTTTTCCGGCGCGTTCGCGCCCACCAGCAGGTGCAGGCCCAGCGGCGGCATGCTGCCCCGCTTTTCGTTTTCGGTGAATGTGTCGCGGAACCATTCGATGGCGAATTCGCGCAGATTGTTCTCCTTCTCGACCGTGAAGCCCGCCTCCTCCAGCAGCGCGCGGGTCTCCGCGGCCGTCTTGAGGAAACTGGTGGCCTCCGTCTCCGCCCAGGGCACGGGAAACACCATGCCCGGCGCAGGGCCCTTCATGACGTCGTAGACGCACAGCGGCGCGCCCGGCTTCATCACCCGCGCCAGTTCGGAATAAAAGCGGGGCCGGTCCTCGATGTTCATGGCGGCGTGGAAGGTCACCCCGGCATCGAACGCAGCGTTCTCGTAGGGCAGATCGGTAGCGCTGCCGGTATCGAAGCGGCAGCGCTCGCCCAGCCCCATGCGTTCCGTCAGCATGCGCGCCACTTCGATATAATCCGGGGTAAGATCAATTCCGGTGACGCGGCAGCCATATTCCCGGGCCAGGCAGCGCGCCGTGCCGCCGATGCCGCAGCCTGCGTCGAGCACATGCATGCCTTCCTTCAGCGGCGTCATGTCCAGCGCGCGCAGCGTGGTGATGCGCCCGGCGGTGTGGAACTCGTCCACGGGCGCGAGGTCTTCGGGCGTCAGGGCGTCCAGATCGGCGCCGTTCGCCTCCAGTCCCGCCAGAATGGCGGCTGCCAGGCCTTCCTGCCGGTAATGTTCCGCGATGATGTCGTCAAGATTACCGGACATGGAACCCACCTTTTCCTGTACCATCAACATCATCCCCCTGCAGATGCTTCTAAGGGACGCCTTCCGCTGCGTCAATCCCGCGGGCGTGGAAGTCCAAAGCAAGATGATCGCGTAGAGCACGCTTGATCCGGGCGCCGCCATGTGTGCTTTAATCACAGTCAGGTAACGCGCCACGGCAAGAGGGCGGCGACGATGGCAGACATACAGCACAAGAACAACCGGTTTCAGGGAAAGGGACCCGGCGCACGCTATGCGGAGTTTCTGGCCCGGGGCGAATTCCGCATTCAGCAATGCACAGCATGCGGACATTTTCAGTTTTTTCCGCGCGTGATTTGCACGGCGTGCGGCGCGGCGGAGCCTGAATGGGTGCAGGCGAGCGGAAGGGGCACGGTCTATTCGCGCACCCTCATCGCGCAGCGGCCCGAGGCGGGCGGGCCGTACAA
>JBKHIN010000363.1:0-3509 GCA_046538635.1 Alphaproteobacteria bacterium | reverse complement strand
GCTGGCGGCGGCCGGCGTGACGGCGGGCATCGTCAGCCTGCTGGGCATGTCCTGATCGGTCCCGCCCGCCCCGCCCGCGCGCCGCGGCGTCAGGGACCATTGGCGCGGGAGGCCGGGGTGTCTATCTTTCCACTGTGATGTCGGAGAGCCTTCTGCACAGGCCGCGCCGGGCGGCCCGCTGGTTCCGGGACCTGGGCCCGGGGGAACGCTTGCGCCCTGCGCTGATCGCCACGGCACTGCTGAGCGGCGGTCTGATCGCCGGGGCGCTGTTCCTGGAACACGTCCTGGGCGTGCTGCCCTGCAAGCTCTGCCTGGTTCAGCGTTATCCCCATTACGCCATTTTCGGGCTCAGCCTGGCGGGGCTGGCTGCGGGCGCGGCCCGGCTTCCTTCCCGGAGGCTGGCGGACATGCGCGCCGCGTTGCTGTTCGCCGCCGGAATCGCGTTCCTCTATACGGGCGGCTACGGCGTCTTCCATACGGGCGTGGAGCGGGGCTGGTGGCCGGGACCGGCCGATTGTTCGGGCTCGGCCCTGCCGGAGTCCACCGCCGCACTGGGCACGCTTCTGGCGCAGGGCGAGGAATTCGTGCGCTGCGACGCGCCGCCCTGGACGGTTCTTGGCCTGTCACTGGCCAATTACAATACGCTGATCTCTTTGCCCGCCGCGGTCTTCGTCCTGTTCGTGGCGGCGGCCTGGCTGAAAACCCGAATTTATGTCCCCCGGGAGCAACATGGCTGAAGAAACACGCAATACCGCCGAAGAAAGTTCGGTCAAACGCCGCGGGCGGCTGGGGCTGCCCGGCGAGCGCACACGCGAGGAAGCGATCGAGAGCATGATCCGGGTGGATCATGCTGGCGAATACGGGGCGGTGCGCATCTATGAGGGCCAGCTCGCCGTGCTGGGCAAGCGTCCCGGCTCGCGCCGCGCGACGGAACTTGTCCGGCACATGGCCGAGCAGGAGCAGGAACATCTGGCCACCTTCGACCGGCTGGTGCTGGAGCGCCGCGTGCGCCCCACGCTGATGAGCCCGGTCTGGGACGCCGCCGGCTACGCGCTGGGCGCGGTGACCGCGCTCATGGGCGAGAAGGCCGCGATGGCCTGCACGGCTGCCGTGGAGGAGGTGATCGACGATCACTACGCCAAACAGGAGCGCGCCCTCGAGGAGGGGACGGACCCCGAATTCCGGGGCGTGATCTCGAAGTTCCGCGCCGACGAGGCCGCCCACCGGCACACGGCGCTGGACGAGGGTGCGGAAAAGGCGCCGGGCTATCCCCTGCTTTCCGCCGCGATCAGGGCGGGCTGCCGCCTCGCCATCCGCATTTCCGAACGGGTTTGAGGCGCCGGAAGGCCCGTGCGCGACCGGCCGGAAACGTCCGTCCACGGATAGGACGCGCCAGCGCCGGTCACGGGCCCTTGCGCAGGCGGAAGACGAACACCTCCCCGCATTCGCTGTCGCCGAGGAAGGTGTGGCCGTTTTCGGCACAGAAATGAGGAATGTCGATGCGCGCGAGGGGATCGCTGGCACGGACCTCGACCAGCGCGCCCGCCGGCAGCCCGCGCAGGGCCTTGCGGATCATGAGCACCGGCAGCGGGCAGGTCAGGCCCACGGCGTCGACGCGTGTACCGGGGCGGGCAGCGGGCATGGCGGGTTTCTCCGATTACACATCCATTCTGGCGCTTCCCGGCCGGAAAGGCACGAAATTGGCAAGCCGCAACGAAATAGGGCGGCGCGTGCGCATTCCCGCGCCCCAGGAGGGTGCCGAAACAGCCGCCGGGAGACGGGTGGTTTGCCCGATCCGCCGGGGCGGCTAAACTCGGGCCGATTGGGGAACCGCGCCGCGCGCACCGGCGTTTAAAAGCCGCGCCGGCGACAGGAGGGATCGCTCATGCCGGGCCTGTCAAGCAGTATCGGATGGCCGGACCGGCCCGTGTTCCGGGGTAAATCGTGACACCTGCATTGACCGTGAATCCCACGCTTCTGGTGCTGCTGGTCGTCCTGATGGCCATGCTGTTCATGAGCGTCGGCGTCCGGCGGCGGTTCAACGCCCGCCGTCCCATGCAGGCGATTGTCGCCACCTATCGCGCCATGGCGCGCCGGCATCCGCGCCGGTTCGCGCCGGGGCTGGCGATGAATCTGCGCCTTCTGGCCGTGGAACTGGCGGAGGCGGGCGATATCGCCCGCGCCCTCATCGTCATCATGGAAGCGTCCGACATCTACCGGGCGCTGGCGGCGGAGCGTCCGGACCGGTTCACGGAGGCCTATCAGGAAACCCGGCGCATGGAGGAGGCCATGATGGCGGCGGTGGGCATCAGTCCCGACGCCGACCTGCGCGGTCTGATGGACGAGGTGGAAGCCGATCTGCGCCGCCGCCGCTCCTGGACCTGGCGGGACCGTCTGGAGGCCTTTTACTGGCGCATCGCCCTGTGGATTTGGGGGTTGAGCGTGTTCATCTTCCTGTGGGTCGGATATTTGAAGCCGCTTCTGTGACCGTTGAACGGGGGGCGGTTGCTTGCCCGCGGGGCAGACCCCGTTTAATTCTGTTCGCCGTCCTATTCGCGGGCGAGATGAGGTGCCGCATGTCCGTCAATCCCCAGATACAGGCGTTCCTGGATCAACTGGCGCAAACGCCTGCGCCCCAGCTCTGGGAAATGCCGCTCCAGGAGGGCAGGGAACTCTACCGGATGATCGCGCGGATGACCGATCCGCACGACGTGTCCATCGGCAAGGTGGAGAATACGTGGTTCCGGGGCCCGGCGGGCGATGTGGCGGTCCGGATCTACACGCCCGTGGCGGCCGGGGGCTCGTCCCTTCCCGGAGTCGTGTTCTTTCACGGAGGCGGCTTCGTCCTCGGCGATCTCGACACCCATGACGCCCTCTGCCGCCAGCTGGCGAACGCCTCCGGGTGCCGGGTCATGGCCGTCGATTACCGGCGGGCGCCCGAGCACCGCTTCCCGGCCGCGGTGGACGATGCCTTCGCCGCCGTGAAATGGATCGATCAGTATGCGAATGATCTGGGTGTCGATGCCAACAGGATCGCCGTGGCCGGGGATTCGGCGGGCGGCAATCTCGCCGCCGTCGTCTCGCAGATGGCGCGCAAGAGCGATGCGGATATCGCCTATCAATTACTGATTTATCCGACCACGGAAGCCAAGGCCGATACGGAATCGGCAAGACGGCTGGCGGAAGGATATTTCCTCGAGCGCCGGAGCATGGACTGGTTCTACGAGCAGTATTGCCCCGAGTGCGACCCCGCCGATCCGCGTCTCTCACCCTTGCGCGCGGACGATCTGTCGGGCCTGCCGCCGGCCTATGTGGTGGTTGCGGGCTTCGATCCGCTCCACGACGAGGGCGTCGCCTATGCCAGGAAAATGAAAGAGGCGGGCGTCGAGGTGGAGCTGGTGAACTACCCCGACATGATCCACGGCTTCTTCAACATGACCGCTCTTACCGATACCGCACGAGAGGCCGTGCAGGCGGCCGGACGGGCGCTGAAAGAGGCGTTGGGATAG
>JBKHIN010000362.1:0-3511 GCA_046538635.1 Alphaproteobacteria bacterium | reverse complement strand
CTCGGGCGGCCGCCACAGAAGGGCAGGGGGCTGCGCGCGGCGTGCGTCCTCTTCAATCCGGTTCCAGAGCGCGCTTTTGCCGCCGCGCCGCGGATGCACCGGCTTGCCGCCGGGCCCGGGAAGCGCGGGGTCGGCCGTCACGCGCGGCCCCTTTCCCTCACGGGCGGCGCGGGTAATCTGCACAATGAGGGATTGGCCCTCATGCACGAGTTTGGCGATGGGCGGCACTGTCCCACCGTCCGGCTCGCGCGGGCGGGCATCGCGGGCGGCCAGCAGCGCGGTCTCCTGCCCCTCCAGCTCGACGAAAGCCGCCTGAAGCCCGGGCGCCACCTTGCGCACCCGGCCCAGGAAAACCGAACCCACCGGCGCGGATGGCGCATCATCATGCAGTGTGCGGATAAAATCGAACCAGGTCATCCGGCCGTCTTCCAGGAGCGCCGCCCGGGTTTCGCCGGGCCGGACGGAAATCAGCAGGCGGGCGCTCATGCCCGCGCCTCCTGCCGTGCCGCGAGCACGGGGTAGCCGTTTCCCGCCAGCAGCATCGCCGTCTCATGGACGGGCAGGCCCACCACATTGGAATAGGAGCCGTTGATGCCCGTCACGAACATGCCCGCAAGCCCCTGGATCGCGTAGCCCCCGGCCTTGCCCTGCCATTCGCCGGACGCCAGATAGGCGGCGATTTCCTCCGCACTCAGGCGCTTGAAGGCGACGGCGGTGACGACCGTGCGCTGCCGCAGCGCCCCCTCCGGCGTGACCAGCGAAAGCCCGGTGATTACCCGGTGCCGCCGCCCGCTGAGCAATTCGAGGCACGCGCGGGCCGTCTCTTCGCTTTCCGCCTTGGGCAGGATGCGCCGCCCGCAGGCGACCACCGTGTCGCCCGCCAGCACGAAGGCGCCGGAATGATCCCGTGCCACGGCCCGGGCCTTTTCCGCAGCCAGGCGTTCGGCATGCGTCCGGGGCAGTTCCCCGGGCAGGACGGATTCATCAACGTCGGCGGGAGCGACGGAATCCGGCTCCACGCCGATTTGGCCAAGCAGCATGCGCCGGCGCGGCGAGGCGCTCGCCAGGATCAAATCGGGCTTCCGCGCTTGCGGGGGAACCAAGGGGCGTCACCGGCCGGAGTTCGAACGTCCCGCCACGGCCGGCCTATTTGTAGCGGTAGGTGATGCGCCCTTTGGTCAGGTCATAGGGCGTCATTTCCACGAGCACCTTGTCGCCCGCCAGCACGCGGATGCGGTTCTTGCGCATCTTGCCCGCCGTGTGGGCGATGATCTCGTGGTCGTTTTCCAGCTTCACCCGGAAGGTCGCGTTCGGAAGCAACTCCGTCACGACGCCGGGAAATTCCAAGAGTTCTTCTTTCGCCATACCTGTTTCCGATTCCCTGAATCGTGTTGGGAACATGCACTCTGACAATGGAAAATCAAGCGGAGATTGGCCGGAACGCCTTCCTTGACGGCCAAATACACATGCGCAAGCGCAACCGGGTCACGGATTGGGCGGCGCACCGGCCAGAAAGGCCGAACGGATTCTTTCCGCAAGTCCGTCGCGCACGCCCCGGTAGGCGGCCAGCACCTGCTCCCGGTTGCCCGATTCCAGCGAGGGGTCCAGCGTCGGCCAGTAAACCAGCTCGATCGCGTGGTGCCGGGCCAGTTCCACGGCCGCATGCTGGGCCTCGGGCGACAGCGAGATCGCCAGATCGAACGAGGTATCCTCCAGTTCGCCGAAGGATTTCGGTCTGTGCCGGGAAATGTCCAGCCCGATCTCCTCCATCGCCGCGGCCGCGAACGGGTCCACTTCCGCGGCCGGGCGAACGCCTACGGAATCAACGTAAACGGTCCGGCCCAGATAATGTTTCATCAGGGCCTCGGCCATCGGCGAACGCAGGGCATTGGTGGTGCAGGCGAAGAGCACCGCATCGGGCCGATCCGCGAACGGCTCCATGCCCTCAGCCACGGGTATGCAGCGCGCATATGAGCGTGAACAGACGCCGCGCCGTGTCGAAATCGACCTCGACCTTGCCCTCGAGGCGCTCCGCCAGCAGTTCGGAGCCTTCGTCGTGCAAGGCGCGCCGGCCCATGTCGATGGCCTCGATCTGCGAGGGCGCCGCCGTCTTGATGGCCTCGTAGTAACTCTCGCAAACCATGAAATAGTCCTTGATGATGCGCCGGAACGGCTTCATCGACAGGATGATGCGCCCGTGGGCGGCGCCGTCGTCGGTCCGGATGTCGAATACCAGCCGCCCGTCCTCGATCGCCAGGCGCAACTGATAGGGCCCGCCCGGCGAACCGGCGGGGCGGAAATGGTTGTGCTCCAGCAGGTCGAAGATCGCCACCTGCCGTTCATGGTCGATGTCCGGGCTGCGGCTGACGATGCTCTCCGGGTCCAGAATGACCTCGCAAATGCAGAAGCGCGCAGCATCCCCTCGGGCCGTATCATCCATGACCGAAGCTCATCGGGGTTCCCGGGCGGCGTTGAGGCGCAGGGCGACCGAGCGCGCATGCGCCTCCAGGCCTTCCGCCTCCGCCAGCGTCACCGCCGCCGGTCCGATTTCGCCCAGGCTTTCCGGCGTGCAGCGCACCACGGCGCTGTGCTTGAGGAAATCGAAAACGCTCAGCCCGGAGGAAAAGCGCGCCGTGCCCGAAGTGGGAAGCACATGGTTGGAGCCCGCCACATAGTCGCCCACCGCCTCCGGCGTGTGGCGCCCCAGGAAGATCGCGCCCGCATGGCGGATGCGCGCCAGCAGCCGGTCCGGCTCTTCGGTGGCGATTTCCAGATGTTCGGGCGCGATCCGGTCGATGAGGGGCGGCGCCTGATCCAGCTCGGCGACCAGGATGACGGCGCCGTGATCCTCCCAGCTTTTGCGCGCGATGGCGGCGCGCGGCAGGTTGGCCAGATGATCCTCGGCCGCCGCCATCACCACCTCGGCGAAGGCCCGGTCGTCCGTGATCAGAATGGCCTGTGAATTTTCATCGTGTTCCGCCTGCGAGAGCAGGTCGGCGGCGATCCAGACCGGGTCGTTGTCCGCGTCCGCCACCACCAGGATCTCGGAGGGCCCCGCCATCATGTCGATGCCCACCGTGCCGAAGACCTGCCGCTTGGCTTCGGCCACATAGGCGTTGCCGGGCCCCACGATCTTGTCCACGGGCGCGATGGTTTCCGTGCCGAAGGCCAGTGCGGCGACCGCCTGCGCGCCCCCCACGCGGTAGATTTCATCCACGCCGGCGATCCTGGCGGCCGCCAGCACCAGCGGGTTGAGCTTTCCCTTTGGTGCGGGCACGGTCATGGCAATCCGCGCCACGCCCGCAACCCGCGCAGGCACGGCGTTCATGAGCAGGGAACTGGGATAGGAGGCCGTGCCGCCGGGCACATAGACGCCCACCGAGTCGAGCGGCGTCCAGCGGTGGCCCAGCTCCACGCCCGCGCTGTCGGTGACGCGTCCGTCTTCCGGCAACTGGCGGCGGTGGAAGGTTTCGATGCGTTCGGCGGCCAGCGTCAGTGCCCTGATTTGATC
>JBKHIN010000092.1:0-9206 GCA_046538635.1 Alphaproteobacteria bacterium | reverse complement strand
AGGCCCAGAATGGAGCCGCTGGGGAGCAGGGCATACAAGGAAACTCCATCCTGGGCCGGGCCGGTGTGGGAGTCAGAAGTATTTTTCCCACCTGCCCGCCTTTCGGCAGGCTGTTGCGCAACGCCGCGCGGCGCCGGAAAGTTCCGGCATGCCCGCCCAAACTCTTCGCCGGAAGTTTCGTTTTTCCGGCCGTGCCATTTCGGGAACGGTCCGGGAACCGGGACCGTTTCCGTGGTTGCACTTGTACCTTGAGCGGCTGCGGGAGCCGCCAAGGCGCATCCCGCAATGCGCAGTTGCATCCCGCGCTGCGTCACCTCACGATGTGCCCGCGAACAACAGGGAGAGAGAGACCATGCGTTTCCGGAATTCGATCAGCGCCCTTGCGCTCGTTGCCGCCATGTTCCTGCCCAACGCCGCGGCCGCCGATGCCGGCGACAAGGCCGTCGCGAATCTGCAGAACGAGGACGGCGAAAGCGTCGGTACGGTCGAGCTTGAACAGACCCTGCACGGAACATTGCTGCATGTGCAGCTCGACAACCTGCCCGCCGGCACCCACGCCTTTCACGTTCACGAAACCGGGAAATGCGAGCCCCCCTTCACTTCCGCCGGCGGACATTTCAACCCGCGCAATGCCAAACACGGATACCGGGCCGTCGGCGGCCCCCACGCGGGCGACTTCCCCAACATTCACGTTCCGGAAAACGGGAAGCTCGAGGTCGAATACTACAACCACCTGCTGATCACCGATCAGCTGTTCGACGAGGACGGTTCGGCAGTCGTGATCCACAAGGGGCCGGACGATTATGAAACCGACCCGGCGGGCGCCGCCGGGGTCCGCATTGCCTGCGGCGTAATCGAGCGCACGGAATGACCGGTACGGATGGGAGCGGCTTCACGCCGCTCCCCTCCCGCTCGTGTCATCGCTGATTCAGGCGGCGGGCGCCAGGCCCGCACGCGTTCAGCTTCCCTTGACCTCGATCCGCCTGACCTTTTCCCTGGCTTCCGCCGTCTTGGGCAGGCGGACGGTCAGGACACCGCGGTCGAACCTCGCTTCGGCCCGGTCCGTATCGACGCCTGAGGGAAGCGGGATCGAACGGTGGAAGGCGCCCCAGGAACGTTCGGACATGTAATAGTCCTTGCGCTTTTCCTCATGTTCCGCCTTCTTCTCGCCCCGGATCGTCACGGCATCCTGTGTCAGGGTAACCTCGACGTCCTTCTCGTCCAGGCCGGGAAGTTCGGCCGTGATCTCGATCTCGTCGTCGGTTTCCGCGACATCCGTATGCGGACTGGACATGGGCAGGAAACCGCTCGCGCCGCCGAGGGGGCGCTCCCACCGGTTCCAGATCTCGTCGAACATACGATTGATGTCGCGTTGCAGGCTCGCCAGCGGCGTGTCGAACTCTTCGTTCCGCCGGGAGATATCCTTCCGTTCGCGGTTCCACATCGGTAACAGCATGATAAACCTCCCTTCACAGAGGGTTTGAGAAGCACGGGCATTTGCGTGGAACCGTCCCGGGAACCTCGGTCCGTCGTCCCGGCAGACGGCTCTGCTCAACCCCGCCATGCGGGAATGAAACTGCCGGGCCCCGGAAAGGGCCGGAAGGGGGAGGAAATGACTGCGACCGGCGCCGCCGCGTTCGTCTCGTTGTCGTAAGTGCGAACGATGACTGGGCACACATCCTTCCGCTGCGAAGCGACGCGGCCGCCGCCCGGAAAGGTCCGGGCTCGCCATCCGTCCTCCGGGACCCGTCAGCGGTATCCCGCGCTTATTAACTAAGACCGGCCTGCCGGACGTTCAAGATATGCGCGCGTTCCGCCGCACTCTTCACATCTCGTCACCGGTAACCTAGATACGGCGTCGGGGACTGCGGCCATCCCCGAAGACACATGACCGCGCAGTGGCAGAAACAAAACGGGGGCCGGGGGTCCTGAAATGAACGACGATCCTTACAAGATACTCGGCGTCGCCCGGGACGCCTCCCAGGAGGACATCCGCAAGGCGTACCGGAAGCTCGCCAAGGAGCTGCATCCGGATCTGCATCCGGGCGACAAGGAGGCCGAAAGCCGCTTCAAGAAGGTTTCGGTGGCCTATAATTTGCTCAAGGATCCCGAGCAGCGCGCCCGCTATGACCGGGGCGAGATCGACGCCTCGGGCGCGGAGCGTTACGACCAGGGGTTCTACCGTCCGTATGCGGAGGCCGACGAGACGGGACGGTACACCACCTCGGCGGGCTTCGGGGACTTCGAGGATATTTCGGACCTGTTCGAGGGCCTGTTCACGCGGCGGCGGGGACATGCCCCCGACATGCGCGGCCGCGACATGCGCTACCAGCTCGAGGTGGATTTTCTCGACGCTGTCAATGGTGCGAAACGCCGGATCACGCTGCCCGACGGCAATGCCCTCGACCTCGCCATTCCGGCGGGCACAAGGGACGGCGCCGTGCTGAGACTGAAGGGCAAGGGCGGCCCCGGCATGGGCAAGGGCCCGCCCGGCGATGCGCTGGTGGAGATCGGCGTGCGGCCGCACCGGTTTTTCCGGCGCGAGGGTAACGACATCGTCATGGATTTGCCCGTCACTGTCGACGAGGCCGTTCTGGGCGCCAGGGTCGAGGTGCCGACTGTCTCCGGACGGGTTTCGATGAAGGTGCCCAGGGGCGCCAACACGGGTGACGTTCTGCGGCTGAAGGGCAAGGGGGTGAAACCCCCTCGCGGCGCCGCGGGCGACCAGCGCGTCATTCTCAAGGTCATGCTGCCCAAGCGGATCGACTCCGAGCTGGAGTCGTTCATGGAAGAATGGCGCGGCAAGCACCAGTACGATCCGCGCGCAGGACTTTGGAGTGCGTCATGAAGCTGAGCGAAGCGCAAGTGGTCCGGACGCTGGGCACGGTGAGCAGGTCCGAGCTGCGCGTCTGGGTGCGGGAGGGCTGGATTGCGCCGGCCAGCGGAGACGGCGGGCCCCTGTTCGATGAAACGGACGTGGCCCGCATCCGGCTGGTTTGTCAGCTTCGGGATGACCTGGAACTCAACGAGGAGTCGGTTTCGGTCGTCCTTTCGCTGATGGATCAGCTCTACGGTCTGAGGCGGGAGCTGAAAGCGCTGGCGCAGGCGGTCGACCGCCAGCCGGAAGACGTGCGCGGGCGAATTCACAGCGCCTACCGCACGCTGGCTTCCCGCCGCCGCCCCTGAGGGCGCGGCCGCACGGCAGCGCCGTCAGTGAACGGTGGGCCGTGCCGGCTCGGGCGCGCCCGGGTACGGTATGTCGTGCGGCCCGGGCCGTTCCCGTGCAGGCAGCGCATAGCCCCGGGCCTCCAGAGCGGCGGTGAAAATGGCCAGATTGCGAAGGGCGCCGGGAACATGCGCCGGGGCCAGGCGGGCGGCCAGCACCTGCCGGGCCGAGCGAAAATTCCCGTTCCCGATGGCCGCACAGGCGGAAAGCAGAAGGGACTCATCGCCGCCCACCGTGCGGGAGCCGGGACAGCAGACCTCCACCGGCCGCTGTCCGGGCTGGACGATGGCTTCCATGAAGCCGTCAAAGGCTCTGGCGGCCGCCGGACATTCAAGCGCATTCAGCCCCTGCTGAAGCTCGTCGAAATGGTGCCGGAAGGCCTCCGGCTCCCGGCCTGTCTCCAGAATCGCGATCCAGCTCCGGATCAGCGACAAAACGAAACGTTCACCCGCTTCGAGTACAGCCTGCTGCCTGCGCATGCGCCCGCGCTCCCTCGCCTGCCCACCATTTCCGAAAGCCCCTCATACTGCAATTGCGAATTATTTGCAAGCATGAAAACGGGCGGGTCCGGCAGCCGGCATCAGGGATGCGAGCCCGAAAAACAGGGGCATGAATAACAATCTATATTACGCATACGCTTCTCCCTTACGGACTTGCAGGTTGTACGGGAAGTGTTGCGGGCTCCCCGGTTTCGCGCGGAAAACGGCGCCCCTCCCAGAGGTAATAAATCACCGGAATGACGATCAGTGTCAGGATCGTCGTGAAGATCATGCCGCCCAGCATGGGCAGCGCGATGCGCCGCATGACGTCGGAGCCCAGCCCCTCGGTCAGGAAGATGGGGGCTAGCCCTGCGATGATGACCGAAACCGTCATCAGGACGGCGCGCACCCGCAGGACGGCGCCCTGGAGGACCGCCTCGGACAGGTCCTTAAGGTTGGCGGGCGGCCTCGTGCGCACGCGGTTGTCGATATAGAGCAGCATCACGACCGCCGTTTCCACCGCAATGCCGCCCAGCGCGATGAACCCGACGGCGACCGCCACGGACAGGTTGAACCCGGCCAGATAGACCGCCCACAGACCGCCCACGAGCCCGAAGGGCAGGGACAGCATGATAATCAGTGTCCGGTCCATTTTGCCGAAATGGAGTATCAGCAGCGTAAAGATGATCACGATGACGGCCGGGATGGCTATGGATAGTTGCTCCCGCGCCTCCGCCATCTGTTCGAACTGGCCGGACCATTCCACGGCATAGCCGGAGGGCAGGTCCACCTTTTCCGCCACTACGTCCCGGGCTTCGGCCACGAAGGAGCCGATGTCGCGCCCCGCGATATCCACGAACACCCAGCCCGTGAGCCGGGCGTTCTCGGACCGGATCATGGGCGGGCCTTCCGTATAGCGAATATCCGCCAGTTCGCCGATGGGGATATGCTGACCCTGGGGCGCGGGCACGAGGATGTTTGCCAGATCCTCGGGCGATTCCCGGAAGCGGCGCTCATAGCGCAGCATGATGCTGTAGCGCTCGCGGCCCTGCACGCTCTCGCTCAGCTTCATGCCGCCCAGTGCCGTCTGAATCACCGACTGAAAGGCGCCCATGTCGATGTTCCGGCGCGCCAGTTCCGTCCGGTCGGGGCGGATTTCCAGATACTTGCCGCCCAGAACCCGGTCGGCAAAGGCCGAGCGCGTGCCCCGCACCTGGCTCACCGCCGACTCCACGTCGAGAGCCACGCGCGAGATATCCTCCAGGTCCGTGCCCGTGATCTTGATTCCCACGGGTGTGCGGATGCCTGTCGAGATCATATCCATACGGATCTTGATGGGATAGCCCCAGCTGTTCACGAGGCCGGGAAGCTTGACCGTGCGGTCCAGCTCATCGACCAGTTTTTCCTGGGTCATCCCCGGCCGCCATTCCGATTTGGGCTTCAGCTTGATCCAGGTTTCGATCATGGTGATGGGCGCGGGGTCGGTCGCGGTATCGGCGCGGCCGGCCTTGCCGAACACGCGCTCCACTTCCGGCACGGTGCGGATCAGCCGGTTCGTCTGCCCCAGGATTTCCTTCGCCTTGGTGATCGACACGCCGGGCATGGTGGTGGGCATGTAGAGAAGTTCGCCCTCATAGAGCGCCGGCATGAACTCCGAGCCCGTGCGCGAGAGCGGCCAGGCCAGGCTCGCCACCGCCACACCGGCAAGGCCCAGCGTGGCCCATTTATGCCGGAGCGCCCGGGAAAGCACCGGCCGGTAGGTCCGGATAAAGAACCGGTTAACCGGGTTTTCGCTCTCGCGTGCGATCCGCCCCCGGATGAGCCAGAGCATGAGCACGGGAACGACCGTCACCGAAAGCAGGGCCGCGAAGGCCATGGCATAAGTCTTGGTATAGGCAAGGGGCGAGAACAGCCGGTAGCTTTCGCCTGTCAGGGCAAAGACGGGCAGGAAGGAAATCGTGATGATCAGCAGGGAGAAGAAAAGGCCCGGCCCCACCTCCTTCGCCGCCTGAATGAGCGCCGCGCGCCGCGCGCGCCCGTCCGCGCCCTCTTCCAGCTCCGAAACCTTCCGGTTGGCGTTCTCCACCATGACGATAGAGGCGTCCACCATGGCGCCGATGGCGATGGCGATGCCGCCCAGCGACATGATGTTCGCCGTGATGCCCTGCGCCGACATGATGATGAACGCAGCCAGAATGCCCAGCGGCAGGGTAACGATGGCCACGAAGGCCGAGCGCACATGCAGGAGGAACAGGAAGGTGACCAGAGCCACCGCCAGCCCTTCCTCGATCAGCTTGTGTTCCAGATAGTTGACGGCGCCCTTGATGAGGGGGGCGCGGTCATGGACGGTGACGATCTCGACGCCTTCCGGCAGGCCGTTCTTCAGTTTGGCCAGCTTGCTCTTGACGGCGCGGATGACATTGAGCGCGTTTTCGCCGGAGCGCATGACGATGATGCCGCCAACGACCTCGCCCTCGCCGTTGAGTTCCACCACGCCGCGGCGCAATTCCGGCCCCTCGACCAGCCGGGCCACGTCGCCCAGCGTTACCGGCGTTCCGTTTTCGGCGTAAATGACCGTCTGTTCGAGATCCTCCAGTTCATCCACATAACCGGAGGAGCGGATCATGTATTCCGTTTCGCTCTGTTCCAGAACGCGCCCGCCCACTTCGCCGCTGGCCGCGCGCACGGCGGCCGCGATGCGGCTGATGGGCACGTCATAGGCACGCAGACGATTGGGATCGATAAGGACCTGGTATTCCCGGACGAAACCGCCCACCGAGGCCACTTCGGCAACGCCGGGCACGGCCGCCAGTTCGAATTTCAGGAACCAGTCCTGAAGGGAGCGCAGTTGCGCCAGATCGTACTGTCCGCTGCGGTCCACCAGCGCATACTGATAGATCCAGCCCACACCGGTCGCGTCCGGTCCGATGCGCGGCGTGGCCGCGTCGGGCAAAGAGCCGCCGGTCTTCGACAGCGCCTCGATCACGCGGCTGCGCGCCCAGTACTGGTCCACGCCATCCTCGAAAATGACATAGACGAAACTGGTGCCGAACATGGAATATCCGCGCACGTCCTTTGTACGCGGCAGGCCCAGAAGCGTCGTGGACAGCGGATAGGTGACCAGATCCTCGACGATCTTGGGCGACTGGCCCGGAAAATCGGTGCGGATGATCACCTGGGTGTCGGTAAGGTCCGGGATCGCGTCGAGGGGCGTGCGCTGGATCGACCAGAACCCGCCCACGATCAGCGCCACGGTGAACATGAACACCAGAAGCTGATTGCGCACGGACCATTCGATGATGCCGGCGACCCACGATTTTGCCGGGTCGCGGCCGGCGATGTCCTGCGGCCGATCAGTGGTCATGGCCCGTCCCCGACTGTTTTGGTGCCGCTTTCTGTGGCGCGGTCTCCGCCGTGTCCGCCGTTTCCTCCGGCCACGGCACTTCATGGGCCGGTCCGCCATAGGGGTTCTGCAATTCCTGCCCCTGTTGGAGCCACAGACGGCCGGAGTCGTGATCGGCGGCCAGCGTCAGACCTTTCTTTTTGTAATGCGCCGGCTTGCCCTCCATGAGCCAGGGCTTGAGCGCCTTGGTGAGCGTGCCGAGAGCGGCCGCCAGTTCCGACTCGGAACGCGCCTTCTGCGCGGCCCGAACGCCTTCCGCTGCCTCTTCCAGAACGGTTTCCAGACGCGTTCCGCCGAAGCGGGACTTGAGTTTCCCGCCGGCCTGCAAGGCGGCGTCCAGATAATGGGGCGTAACGTCCTGGCCTTTGGTCATCACTTCGTGCAGATAGAGCGCCGCATCCACGTAATGATCCATCAGGGAAAGTTCTTCGGGCGACAGTTCGAGCAAGGCCAGCGAGGTTTGCGTACCCTGCAGCTTGTGGAAGGACTCGCGCAGCGCGCTTTCCGAATCGATCAGGAATTGCCCGCTCACGACGATGTTCTCGCCCATCTTCAGGCCGCCGAGGATTTCCGTCCGGCCGTGTGAAACGACCCCGTCCTCGATCCGGACCGGCCGGAACCGGCCATTGCCCAGCGCCTTGACCACATAGGCGCCCCGGGAGTCGCGCAGGATGGCCTCGGAAGGAACGGCCAGGCGCCTCTGCTTCTCCACGTCGAACACCACATGGGCGTAGGCCCCCGGCCGCAGGGCGCCGTTGGGATTGTCGATCACCAGACGCACCTTGCCCGTGCGGCTCTGCGGATCGACGGTGGGGTGAATGTAATCGACCTTGCCCGGAATTTCCTGCCCCGGAAGACTGGGGAAATGGAGCCGTGCCGACGCATTTTCACCAAGCAGGGCGAGGTCCTTCTCCGCGACCGATGCCCTGACCCAGACGGAGGAATAGTCCTGAACGGTCATGATCGTTTCGCCCGGCTTGACAAAGGCGCCTTCCCGGACATTCAGGTGCGCGATGACGCCGTCATGTTCCGCATAAACCGGAACCCGCTCCTGCGCTTTTCGGGACTTGCGCAGGGCTTCGATGGTCCGTTTCTGCATTCCCAGGGATTCCAGCCGCCGGGCCGAGGAGGTGATCCGGCCCTGCACGCCGTGCCTGAGCGCCGCGATATAGTCCTGCTGGGCGGCGATCAGATCGGGACTGTAGAGTCTGAAGAGCAGATCGCCTTTCTTCACCCCGTCGCCGACCGCGGTCACGGTCAGAGTTTCAATCCAGCCTTCCACCCGGCCGGAAACGACGGTCTGCAGGCGCGTGTTTTCGGTGACGGCGCCGAAGGCCCGGACGGTCCGTCCGAACACGGTCATTTCCGCCGGTAGCGTGCGCACGCCCATGTTCTGGATGGTTTCGGGCGCGATGTTCACGACGGGACGGCCGCCCCGTTCCGGCGAGCCGGTTTCTTCCGGTTCGGCGGCCGGCTCATCGGCCGGTTCATCGGCCGGCTCATCGGCCGGTTCATCGGCCTCCACCGGCACCAAATCCATGCCGCATATCGGGCAGGTGCCGGGAGCGTCGGCGATGTAGTGCGGATGCATCGGGCAGGTGTATTTCTGCGTTTCCGGCGCGGCGTTGCCGACCGACACGGCGCCGATCAGCACCAGCAGAAGAATGGTCAATTGTTTCATGGCGACACCAGAAAGCTGTTGGCCCGGGCGGCCGTTTCCAGGATGCGGGCGCGCTCGGCCTCGATTTGCGCTTCAAGCGTGAGGAGCCCGGCTTCACCGTCGAGCACCTGGAGGTAGCTGCCGCGACCGGCCTCGTAATTGCGCCGCGCGGCTTCGACCAGTTCGCGCAGCGACTTTTGCTTGGCTTCGAGGATTTCGAAATTCTCCTGCGCCGCCTCATGGGCACTGTAGAGCGCCTCCAGCCGTTCGCGGGCGTTGCGCAGCGTGGCGTGGAACGAGGCCTTGGCGGCCGCTTCCTCCGCGCGGGCGGCGCGCAGCCGCGGCGCCTGGTTTTGCGCCGCCCAGAGCGGCACCGACATCGACACGCCGGCACTGAACCAGTCGTCTCCGGAGAACGGTATGCCGCCGCTGACGCCC
>JBKHIN010000361.1:0-3517 GCA_046538635.1 Alphaproteobacteria bacterium | reverse complement strand
CGCCGTGGTGGAGTGCGGAAGACGGTATGCGCGACGAGTCGCTGCGTTTTCAGGCCTGGCTCAGCGTGGGGCTGATCGCGGTCGGCCTGCTGATCGGGATCGCCCATGAGACTTCGCAGCCGCTGACCTGGGACTATGTGGAACGGCACGGCAAGCTGGTCGTCCTGACACGGAACGCCGCCACCACCTGGTTCGAGGATCGCGAAGGGCAACCGGAGGGGTTCGAATACCGGCTGGCGAAAGCCTTCGCCGACCATCTGGGGGTGGAGGCCGAATTCGTCGTCGTGAACTCGACGTCCGAACTGTTCAGGGGGCTGGATTATGGCCGCGGCCACATCGCCGCCGCAGGCCTGATGCCCACGGCGGCGCATGCCGCGCGCTATGACCTGACGCCCGCCTATGCGAGGGTCCGCCAGCAACTGGTCTGCAATCGCTATGGCGAGCGGCCGGGCAAGCTGGAGGAACTGCCGGGCCATTCCATCGCCGTTCCCGCCGGGAGCGCCTACGAGGCACGGCTGAGGGAATTGCGCGGCCAATTTCCCGAACTCACCTGGACGGCGGAGAAGGATGCGGACACGGAGGAACTGCTCGGGCGTGTCGCGGAGAAGAAAGTGGACTGCACGGTGGCGCATGCCAACATCGTCACCCTCAACCGGTATTATCATCCGGAACTGGTCGTGCCCTTCAATCTGAGCGAGGCGCAGCCGCTGATGTGGGCGCTGCCGCCGGAGGCCGACAAGCTGAAACGGGCGCTGGAGGCCTGGTTTTCGCGCAAGGATACGGCGCAACTGGTCAAGGAACTCGCCGACCGGTTCTACGGGCAGGTGGAAAAATTCGACTATGTGGATCTCGCCCGCTTCCGCAGGCGGATCGATTCGCGCCTGCCCCGCTACAAGGCGAAGTTCAAGTCCGTGGCCCGGCGCCACGGCCTGCCCTGGACGCTGCTGGCGGCGGTTTCCTACCAGGAAAGCCACTGGGACCCGGACGCGGAAAGCGCCACCGGCGTGCGCGGCCTGATGATGCTCACCCTGAATACGGCCGAACATCTGGGGGTGAAGGACCGGGAGGACCCGGCCCAGGCCATTGCGGGCGGCGCGAAATACCTGGCCGATCTCATGGAACGCATCCCGGAGTCGGTGACGGGGCGGGACCGGCTGTGGTTCGCGCTGGCGGCCTACAATGTGGGCATGGGCCACATTTACGATGCGCGCCGTCTGGCGCGCAAACTGGGGCGCGATCCGGACAACTGGATCACCTTCTCCAAAGTGCTGCCGCTGCTCTCGCGCCAGAAATACTACACGATGAAGGGCATCAAACACGGCTATGCGCGCGGCGGGGAGCCTGTGCGCTATGTCAAGCGCGTGCGCCAGTACATGGATATTCTCGATCGCGAATTCGGAAGCTGAGCGGTCCTTCGCGGCGCGGGCGCCGCTGTGCGCATTGTCACATTGCGCCGCTTCCCTATAGCCTTTAGATTGAGAACCATTCGCAAAAGTAGTGGCAGGGTGGCGGTTCCCCCAGATGACCGAGACGGCGCTTGAATCCCCGGGCTTCGCGGTCCGGCCGCGATGGACCGGGTGGCCGGTTCCCAGGCGGCCGGGCGGGCTGACCCTGTCCGCCGTGGTCATCGCGCTGCTGGTGTCGCTGCCGGTGCTGGGCGTGGCGGCGAGCCTGATGGCGCCGGCGGGCTTCGGCGCGCTGTCCCGGATGCCGCTCGAGTCCTATGCGCTGAATACGCTGTGGATGATGACCGGCGTCGGCCTGATCACGGCGGTGGCGGGGGCGGGCACCGCGTGGCTGGTGGTGATGTGCCGTTTTCCGGGCCGCCGGATTCTCGAATGGGCGCTGATCCTGCCGCTGGCCGCACCGGCCTATGTGCTCGCCTATGCCTATACGGACTTTCTGCAGCACGCCGGGCCGGTGCAGACCTGGTTGCGCGAGGTGACGGGCTGGGGGCCGCGGGCCTACTGGTTTCCCGAGATCCGTTCGCTGGGCGGGGCCGTCCTCGTCTTTGCCTCGGTGTTCTTCCCTTACGTCTACCTGCTGTCGCGGGCGGCGTTTCTCAATCAGTCGGCCTGCATGCTGGAGGTGGGGCGCTCGCTGGGCGCGGGGCCGTGGGCGTTGTTCACGCGCGTCGGCCTGCCGCTGGCCCGTCCGGCGCTGGCGGCGGGCGTGGCGCTGGCCTTGATGGAGACGCTGGCCGATTTCGGCACGGTCTCCCATTTCGGCGTGCAGACCTTCACCACGGGCATTTACAAGGCCTGGTTCTCCCACGGCGACCGGATGCTGGCGGCGCAGCTTTCCTCCATGCTGCTGGGCGTGGCGCTGCTGCTTCTGATGCTGGAGAAGATCAATCGCGCCGGGCGGGGCTTCGAGGACGGGCGGGCCCGTTTCTCCCAACTGCCGCGCTACCGGCTGGGCGCCCGGGACAGCGTTCTCGCTATCGGCGCCTGTCTTCTGCCGCTGACGCTGGGCTTCCTGCTGCCCGTGGGCATTCTGGTGTCGCTGGCCATGCAGGCCGGCCATAACGTGCTGGCGCCCCGCTATCTCACGCTGGCCACCAACAGCTTTACGCTGGCCGGGCTTGCGGCCGGGGCCGCGGTGCTGCTTGCTTTGGTGCTCGCCTATGCCCACCGCATGCGGCCCACGGCGGCCACCTGCGCGGCGGTGCATGTGGCGGCGCTGGGCTATGCCGTTCCGGGCTCGGTCATCGCCGTGGGGATTCTGATTCCGCTCGCCGGATTCGACAATGCGCTCGACGCCATGATGCGCGACCTGGTGGGCATTTCCACCGGCCTCGTCTTCACCGGGTCCATCGCGGCGCTGCTCTATGCCTATCTCGTCCGCTTCATGACGGTTTCCGTACAGACGGTGGATTCGAGCCTGACCCAGATCACGCCCAATATGGATGCGGCCGCTCGCTCGCTGGGCGCCTCGCCGCCGCGTGCGCTGATGCAGGTCCATGTGCCCATCATAAGGGGCGGGGTGCTGACGGCGGCGCTGATCGTGTTCGTGGACGTGATGAAGGAACTGCCCGCCACCCTCATCGTGCGGCCCTTCAATTTCGATACGCTGGCGATCCAGGCCTACCGGCTGGCTTCCGATGAAAGGCTGGCGGAGGCCTCCACCGCCTCGCTTGCCATCGTGGCGGTGGGGCTGTTGCCCATAATCCTGCTCTCGCGCACCATCATGCGCTCACGTCCGGGGCACTGAGGGTTCCGGTGCTCCGGTCTCCGTCAAGTCCAGCGTCACCGTTATCAGCCGTTCGCCCGGCTGGCGGGAGCGGGTGAAGCCGAATTCGCTGCACATGTTCAGCATACGGTGGTTCTCGGGAAGCACGTCGCCGTAGATTTCCTTCAGCCCCAGTTCCTTCGCATAGGCGATGATCTCCTGCATCAGCCGGTAGCCGAGGCCCTGGCCCTTCATGTCGCTGCGCACGATGATGGAGTACTCGCCCCGGTCGAAATTGGGATCGCAGGCCATCCGGACCACGCCGCGAATCTCCCTTGTCTCCTCG
>JBKHIN010000091.1:0-9270 GCA_046538635.1 Alphaproteobacteria bacterium | reverse complement strand
GGTTGCTGGACAGCGGGATCCGCGTACCCGTGACGATGATCGTGTCTTCCTCTTCCGCCCCGGGAGGCGGCGGTTCATCCTGTGCGTAGGCCGACATGGTCATGCCGGCGATCAACGCACTCGTGGCGGCGCTTGTACGCAAGGCAGCACGCAGCCACGACTTCTCACACGCAAAGTGAGTCACTGTTGAGTCCCCTTACAATGTACCGGGGCTATTCGCTGCCCCTTTGGTTAACCTCCAACCCGGCAGGCTTGGTTTTGGCTGCAATGCCGGGGAGACCATGCACGAACCCAGCTGCCCGGAGGCTTTCTCCTGACCGGATCCACCCCCTCGGCGAGCTGTGCGTCACCGCACAGTTCTCTGAGGGTGAGCCTAATTGGCAGTCTTCTGAGAGGTCAATGCAGGCGAAACAATGGCCTCGGGAATCCCCGGGTTTTGTAATTACCTGTATCTTTCGTGTGACAGTTTCATTGCACATGCGCACCCCGGGCCGCGAAGATTACCTTTGAAAACAGGGCATTGCGGACATAAGCGGTGTAGTCCATAAGCATGGTCCCGCAGACATCCCGGAAGCAAACCGGACGGCAGCGCAATGACGGAATTACCTTTCAGCACACTGATGGAGCGTGGCATCGACGCCCACCGGCACCGCCGGGTGGAGGAGGCGCTGGAGCGTTACCGGGCGGCCCTGGAGCTGCGGCCCGGGGATGCCGAGGCCAACAGCCTGTACGGACTGGCGCTGGTCCATCTGGGCCGGCCGGCCGAAGCCGAAAGCCTCTTGCGCAAGGCCGTGGAGGCAGAGCCGGACCAGATTGGCTTTCGTCTCAACCTTGCGGAATGTCTCGAAGCGACAAGACGCTTTGCCGAGGCTGCGCGCGAGATCGAGCGGGTGGTTTCCACAAATCCTCAGTTCGCCCGCGGATGGGAAAAGTCCGGAGACATATCGGTGGCGCTGGAAGATCAGGCCGAAGCCGCGAAAGCCTACAGCCGGGCCCTGCAACTGGACGCACAGAACTCCACCGTTGCCCTGAAACTGGCGCGGGCGCTGCTCGATCTCAGCGACTCCGAGGGTGCGCGGATGGCCCTAGACCACGCAGCGCAGCACCGCCCGCCCGACCGGCTGCTCCTGTCCCTCTACGCCGAAACGTTTTTGGCCCAGCGAGACTGGCGGCGCCTGGAAGGTACGGCACAGAACTGGACCCGCGTTGAGCCCGGAAACCCCGCCGTTTGGCGCGCTTTGGCTACCGCCGCCTTCGAACAGGGCCGTTACCGCGCAGCGCTGGATGCGTTCAGGAAGGTACTGGAACTGACGCCGAAATCGGCACAAATCCTGTCGACCTACGGACAGATTTGCCTGCACGCCGCGGAGTATGACGCCGGTGCGCAGGCGCTCGCGGAAGCCGAGGCGCTGGACCCCGGCCTCGCCGAGACCCTTGCCGCCAGAGGCTTGCTGCTGACTTACGCCGGGCGGTTCGAGGAAGCGGAAGAATATTGCAACCGCTGCATTCAACAGGATCCGGAGCACGTGCCGGTCTACACGGTTTTAAGCCGCCTGAAACGGGGGCGGCTGACGGAAGAGCAGATGGCGACGCTCGCGCGCCTTGCCGAAATGCCGGGTTTCCCGCTCGAACACCGCATTGCCGCCGCCTTCGCCCTCGGTCACGCGCACGATGCGCGCCAGGAGTTCGAACGGGCGTTCACCACCTATGAACGCGCCAATGAACTGGGCCGCGAACTGAGCAGGCAGGATGGCATCTCCTACGATCCCGCCGCCGCGGAAGCGCGCCGCGAACGGCTCGTGAAATTTTTCCCGGGCCCGGCAGCGGAGGGCGCCGAGCGGCCGCCGGGGCCGCGTCCCCTGTTCATCGCGGGCATGCCGAGATCGGGGACCACGCTCCTGGAAGGCGTCCTGTCGGCCCATTCGCGTGTGTTCGCCTGCGGCGAGCGGCCCATGATGCGGCAGATTGTCGATGCCTGCCTTGACTGGATGGCGGCACGAGAGGGGCGGGAACCGCCGCCGGAGATGCTTCGGGAATGGGCGGCGGCTTACTTTGGCGAATTGCCGGACCTGGGCGGCGCCGATCATGTCACCGACAAGCTGCCGCTCAATTTCGAGGCCGCGGGCCTGATCGCGCGCATGTTCCCGGACGCCGTGATCCTCCATGTGCGGCGCAATCCCGTGGAAACCGGATTCTCGATTTTCCGGCACGAGTTCAGCCGCCTGTGGACCTTTGCCCACCGGCTGGAGGATATCGGCCACTATTACGGACAGTATGCCCGCCTGGCCGCGCATTGGGAGCGCACGCTGGGCAGCCGCTTCCATACAATCCAGTACGAGGCGTTTGCCGCCGATTTCGGTCGGGCGGCGCCTGAACTGATAAAAGCCTGCGGGCTGGAGTGGGAGGACGCGTGCCGCAGCTTTCAGCAGGCGGAGCGCCCCATCGCCACCTTCAGCTCGGTACAGGCGCGCGAGCCGGTCACCGTGCGCAACGGGCGGGCCGAAGATTACCGTAATCAACTTGCACCCCTGGTCGAGGCGCTTCGCGCGGCCCGGGTGGATCTTGACACCGGCGCGCTGGTGGCAGAGGTCTGAATCAAGGACAGGCACCGGTCCCGCAGCGGGGCCGCGCAAGTAGTGGGTTGAAACATGACGTCTGCTTCCTCCGAACCTCAAGCGGCGATGCAATCCGGTCTCGACGCATTGCGGCGGGGCGATCACGCGCGGGCCCGCACCCTGCTCGAATCGGCCGTGGATTCCGGCGAGGCGGGAGTGACGGCCTGGCTGGGGCTGGCCCTGGCGCGGCGCGGGGTGAACGACTCCGCCGCCGCGCGCGAGGCGGCCGACCGTGTGCTCGACACGGATCCGCGCAATCTGCAAGCCTTGTTGTTGAAGGGCGATCTGTGCATGGAAGCCAACGAAAAGCGTTTGGCTGCCGCGCTCTACAGCCGGGCGCTTCAGGCGGCCCCGCCGGCCGGCCAGTTGCCGGCGCAGATCGCGGACGGACTGCGCCAGGCCCAGCGCCTCGTGGAATCCCTGCAGCAGGAATTTGCCGGTCATCTGGAAAGCGCGCTTGAAAGGCACGGCTTCGCGCGGGGCGGATCGAGCCGCCGCTTCACCGAGTCGCTGGATGTTCTGTTCGGCCGCAAGCAGGTCTATTACCAGACGCCCCGCCGCTATTATTTCCCGGCGCTGCCCCAGGCCCAGTTCTACGAACGGGAAGATTTTTCGTGGGCGGCGGAAGTCGAAGCGCATACGGATGAAATACGCGATGAGCTGGTGAGTGTGCTCGAAGAGGACACGGGCTTTCGGCCCTATGTGTCCTCCGACGATCAGCACCTGCCGGGGACGGACCGCTACAATCTGCTGAACAATCCGGACTGGAGCGCCTTTTTCCTGTGGAAGGACGGGGAGATCTACGAGGAAAACGCGGCGCGCTGCCCCAGGACAATGGCGTTGCTGGAAAAGGTTCCCCTGCCGAAGATCGGGAAGACCACGCCGTCGGTGCTTTTCTCGCTGCTCAAGGCGGGAGCCAGTATTCCGCCTCATCACGGTATGATCAACACCCGGCTCATCTGCCATTTGCCGCTGATCGCGCCCGAAGGCTGCGCGCTGAGGGTGGGAAACGAAACGCGCGAATGGAAAGAGGGCGAACTGCTGATCTTCGACGATACGGTCGAGCATGAAGCCTGGAACCGGAGTAACAAGCCCCGCTATGTCCTGCTGTTCGACGTCTGGCGGCCGGAACTTTCCGACGAGGAACGCAAGCTTGTGACGGCCATGTTCGAGGAGATGCAGCGGTTCGAAGAGGCCGGGGAAGCGCCCGCTCCGTAACCGGACCATCGCAGCCATCCTGCACTCAGGTCAGCCGCGCCTCGATGGCGTCCCAAACCAGCGCCGCGCCGTCAGTGCCGTCGAAGCGCTGCAGCTCACGCAGGCCGGTGGGCGAGGTGGTGTTGATCTCGGTGAGATACGGTCCGATCACGTCGATGCCGACGAAAATCAGCCCCTCGCGCTTCAGCCGCGGTCCCAGCGCCTCGCAGATTTCCACATCACGCTCATTCAGTTCCGCCTTTTCGGCGCGTCCGCCCACATGCATGTTGGCCCGCACCTCGCCTTTCTGCGGCACCCGGTTGATGACCCCGATGGGCTCCCCGTCCACGAGGAGGATACGCTTGTCGCCATTGCGCACTTCGGGCAGATAGGCCTGAGCCTGGACCGGTTCCCGCGGGTAAAGCTCCGCATACATATCGAGCAGCGCGTTCAGGTTCTCGTCGTCGCGGCGCACACGGATCACGCCCACGCCGCCGTTTCCGTAGAGCGGTTTCAGCACGATGTCGCCCTGCTCTTCCCGGAAACGGCGGAGTTCCCGAGCGTCGGCCGTAATCAGCGTGGGCGGCATGAACTCGCGGAACCAGGCGGCGTAGAGTTTTTCCGGGGCGTTACGCACCGACACCGGGTCGTTGACCACCAGGGTTCGGGGATGAATGTGCTCCAGCATATGGGTCGCGCCCACATAGCTCATGTCGAAGGGCGGGTCCTGACGCATGAGCACCACATCCATCCCGGAGAGATCCATGCGTGCCGGCGTGCCGGCGGAATAGTGGTTGCCCGGTTCATCGCGCAGCGAAAGTGGCCTGAGGGGGGCCGTCACGCCCTCCGGCGACCAGGACAGGCCCGAGACCGGATAATCGAACAGCCTGTAACCGCGCCGCTGCGCCTCCAGCCCCAGGACGAAGGTGGAATCGCCCTTGATGTCGAGCAGCTCGACAGGGTCCATCTGAATGGCGACGGCGCGGCCAGTACCGGACATGTGAGGCGGCTTTCCTGTTTTGCGGCCTTTCAGCTTCCCCCGCCGGGCGGCGGCGCGCTGTGCCGCGGATCTGTGCAATGCCGGAGATATAAACTGTCCGGTTCGCGGTTTCGATGCTGTAATGCGCCCGCTCTATCTCCGCTTCGCGCGGGCCGCGGTGCGAAGGGCTGCCGCCGGACTTGCCTGCGCTCCGGAGGACTGTTCATCCCTCAAACGCCCCGGCCAGATGGCGGGGCAACCGCCACGGCGAGACGAAAACCGCATCGAAACGCAGAGCGCAGTCCTGCAGGTCCCTGCGGCCGCTCAGCCAGACGTCGGCCGCGCGGCGCTGGCGGGCCTGCTGACTTGCGCCGATGGCCTGGGCCGCGCTGTCGGGATCGGGCCGGTACTTCACTTCGACGAAGATAACGAGGCCGCCCCGGCGCATGATCAGATCGAGTTCGCCGCCGCCGATGCGCACCCGCCGGCCCAACGGGCGGAAACCCTTGGCGCGCAGCCAGAACGCGGCCAGCGTCTCCGCCCACAGGCCGTACCGGTAGGCGGTCCGGCGCCTGTCCTTGCGCATACTCACGAATCTCCTCTCCTTCTGGCCAGCGTCAGCGCCTCCCGGTAAACGTCGCGGCGGGACACGCCAAACTCTGCCGCGATTTCCGCCGACGCGTCCCGCACCGAGGCCCGCTTAAGTGCGTCCTTCAGCGCGGCGCGCCAGACGGCGGGATCGGCCTTCTCCTTCGCTTCGGGCGGCCCCACGGCCACCACGATCTCCCCTTTCGGCGGCCCCGCTTCGGCATAATGGCGCGCCAGAAGGTCGAGCCGGTCGCGGCGCACTTCCTCGTGCAACTTGGTCAATTCACGCGCCACCGAAGCCGGGCGGGGGCCCAGCACGGCCGCCATGTCGGCGAGGCTGCCGGCGAGGCGCGGACCCGTCTCGAAAAACAGCAAGGTCGCCCGGACCGTCCGGACCTCTTCCAGCGCCGCGCGGCGGGCGGCGCTTTTCGGCGGAAGAAAGCCTGCGAACAGGAAGCGGTCGGACGGCAATCCCGAGAGCGCCAGCGCCGTAAGCGGCGCCGATGCGCCCGGCAGCACGGTCACCTCGTGTCCGGCGGCGAGCGCTTCACGCACCAGCCGGTACCCGGGATCGGAGATCAAGGGCATGCCGGCATCCGACACCAGCACTACTGAAGCCCCTTCCTCGAGCCGCGCCAGAATGCGGGGGCGCATGCGGGCGGCATTGTGGTCGTGATAGGGCGTGAGCTTCTTTCTGATGCCGTAATGGCTGAGCAATTTCGAGGTGACTCGCGTATCCTCGCACAGGAGCAGATCGCAGGCTTCCAGGGCGGCATGGGCGCGAAAGGTCAAATCTCCGGCGTGGCCGATCGGCGTCGCGGTGATATAAAGGCCGGGCGAAAGGGGAGTACCGTCGGTCACGGGCGGTCCGTTTTTGTTTCCCGGCACCCTTGTGAGCGCCCGAAACTTGGGGTTAAAGGGTGAATCCGGGCGGGATGTCCTTTGGATTGAAGGCGGAAGATAACCGTGTTGCAGATTTTTGAGAAATCGAACCTGGCCGTTTTCCCGGGAAACGGCGCCCTTGAACATTCCGGCGGGGAAGAGGGCCGGCGGTCTGTTTCCGGCAGAATGATGCGCGGCCTGCTGGCAGCGGGCCTGGTCGCGTTCCTTGCCGCATGCTCCACGGACGGCCCGGACCGTCCACGGGAGAGGGACACTTCTGCGTCGGATTTTCCGCAGTTCGATATTCCGCGCGCACCCGAGGGCCGCCGCGATAGCTATTACAACGCGCCGCACATGGAAGGCCGCAATCCGGTGCGGGTCGGCTTGCTGCTGCCCTTTTCGGCGGAAAGTGGGGGCGTGCGGGAACTGTCCCGCGCGCTTCAGGACGCGGCCCAGATGGCCCTCTCCCAGTCGGGAACACGCAATGTCCTGCTGATCCCGAAGGACACGCGCGGCACTGCCGTGGGGGCGCGCGAAGCCGCGGAAGCGGCCATCGAGGCGGGAGCCGAAATCATTTTGGGCCCCGTTTTCGCCGACAACGTCACCTCGGCCGCACATATTGCCGTCCCGGAAGCCGTCCCGCTGATCGCTTTTTCCTCGAACCGCAAGGTGGCCCAGCCGGGCGTCTATCTGCTGAGCTTCCAGGCAGAGGAGGAAATCCGCAGGGTGGTGAACTACGCCCTCAGCCAGGAGCTGTACGATTTCGCCGCGCTTGTGCCCGCCAATTCATATGGCGAGCTGTCCAGCGACGCGCTCAGCCGCACCGTGTTCCAGGCGGGCGGGACGGTGACCAACGTGGTCGCCTTCGAACCCGGAAGCGATGATTACAGATCCTCTGCCCGCGAGCTTGCGGAGTTCGAGCAGCGCGCCGAAGCGCTCAAGCAGCACATCAATGAACTGAAAGTGCGCCGGGACGATGAGGCCGAGCAGGAACTGGCGCGGCTGGAAAAGCAGGAAACCTATGGCGACGTTTCCTTTCAGGCCGTGCTGATCCCCGCCGGCGGCACAACCCTTCGCTCGGTGGCGCCCCTGCTCACCTATTTCGACGTGGACAACCGCGAGGTCCGTTTTCTGGGAACGAGCCTGTGGAACGATCCGGCGCTGTGGAAGGAGCCCGCACTGGCTGGCGGCTGGTTCGCCGCGCCCTCTCCAGAGCAGCGAAGGGCGTTCTCCCAGTCGTTCGAGGACATTTTCGGGTACAAGCCCCCGCGTCTCACCAGCCTCGGATATGACGCCGTGCTGCTGACCGCGGTGCTCTCCCGCGACGCCGAGCAGGGCGAGCGCTTCACGGATGAGCGGCTGACGAACCCTTCCGGCTTCGCCGGGGTGGACGGCATTTTCCGCTTCCGGACCGACGGGACCACCGAACGGGGCATCGCGGTTCTCGAGATTCAGGACGGCGATGTGGAGGTCGTCAGCCCGGCGCCGACGCGCTTCGACGCGGAGGCCGTCTACTGACGCACCGTCAGTCAACCAGTTCCGCAATGACCGCGTTGAGCAACAGCCGGCCCGCCGCAGTGGCCGCCAGGCGGCGCCCGGGCATGGCGCGGAGCAATCCTTCCTCCGTCAGCGCAGCGACGCGGTCCGCATCCAAAGGCGCCCCGGCAAGCGCCTCGTAACGGGCGAGATCGACGCCCTCTGCCAGCCTCAGCCCCATAAGCAGAAATTCGCGCCCCTGCTCTCCGGCGGTCAGCGCGTGGTATGTGTCGATCCCGTGGCCCTGCGCCTCGACCGCGGCAAGCCACGCCTCCGGAGCGCGCAAGGTGGACAGCGCGTGCCGCTTCCCGCCGGCGGACAGCCTCCCGTGCGCGCCCGGACCGATCCCCGCATACCGGCCGTAGCGCCAATAAGTGAGGTTATGGCGGCTCTCCGCCCCGGCCGCCGCGTGATTTGAAATTTCGTAGGCCGGCAGTCCCGCCGCTTCGGTGACCTCCCGGGTCACCTCGTAGTAAGCCGCCGCCTCATCGTCATGCGGGACCGTGAGCGCTCCGCGCGCCTGCAGATCGAAGAACGTTGTGCCCGGCTCGATGGTGAGCTGATAGAGCGAAAGATGATCGGCGGCAAAGCCGAGGGCGCGGCGCAGTTCCTCGGTCCATGCCGCAATCGTCTGGCCGGGACGGGCATAGATGAGGTCGAAGGAAAGGCGGGGGAAAATATCCCGCGCCAGCGCCACCGCCGCCAGCGCTTCTTCCACGTCGTGCAGACGCCCAAGCCCTTTCAGCGCGGTATCGTCAAGGGCCTGCACGCCCAGTGACAGCCGGTTGACGCCGGCCGCCCGGTATCCCCGGAAACGGCCTGCATCGGCGCTCGTGGGATTGGCCTCGAGGGTGATCTCCACCTCCTCCGCCAGCGGCCAGAGCGCGGCGATCCGGTCGAGCACGGCTTCCACGGTTTCCGGCTGCATGAGCGAGGGCGTGCCGCCGCCGAAGAACACGCTGGTCACGGGCTCCTTGCCGCCAAGGACAGCCATGTGTTCCAGTTCGCGCGTGAGGGCGTTCCGCCAGCGTGCGTGATCCACCCTGTTGCGGACGTGGGAATTGAAGTCGCAATAGGGACACTTCGCCTGGCAGAAGGGCCAGTGCACGTAAATGCCGAACCCGGGCCCGGAGGCCGAAGCGGCAGGCATGGCATGAGCGTCAGGTGCGGAAACAGGCATCGATCAGTTTTCGGAACGCCGCGGCGCGGTGGCTGATGGCGTGCTTGGCGTCCGGCTCCATTTCGCCAAAGGTCACTTCATACCCCTCGGGCACGAAGACAGGGTCATAGCCGAACCCTTTCTCCCCGCGAGGCGGCCAGGTAAGCGTGCCCGCGACGTGACCGGTGAAGGTTTCCTGTGCGCCGTCGGGCCAGGCAAGGCACAGCGCGCAAACAAAGCGCGCCGTCCTTGGCGTTTCTTCCCCCTTCGCCTCCAACCGTTCATGGACTGTGGCCATGGCTGCGCGCCAGTTC